>JBJOQF010000097.1:0-15502 GCA_046050185.1 Bacteroidota bacterium | reverse complement strand
CCTCAATTATTACAATTTATTTAATCCCTATTTGGTATCAACTGTTTCGACAAAAGTTGTGCCATTATAAGTTATCATAAACGTACATTTGTTTCCTTGCACATTACTTAGGTCAAATATTTTGCCCACATTCAATTCAGCTGTTAAGGTTTCATTATATAGCTCTATGTCATTTAAGTTATAAATTTTAACAGTAACAAGAGCTTTGTTTAAATTTAGAATGTTAAGTTTTATTATTCCGTTTTTGTTTATCAAAACTGGTTTGTAAACTTCAGAAATGGCATCAGCAGATAATTTAGCTACTTTACCAATAACCTCAATTTTATACTTTGCTATTTTAAGGTCGCTTTCGGCTTGTAAATAATATACTCCATCAGGGAAAGCTGTCAAATCATATGTTCTGTTAATGTTATCATCAGAAGTGACATTTTCCTGATAAATTAAATTGTTACTGGTGTCATAAATCGACAAGTCGACTTTCTTGGTCTCTCTTAAAGTAAAACTTACAGTTTTTCCTTCTTCTTTTTTTAAATCCAATGAGAAATCAGCGTTCCCTGCATGTGCTTCTACGCTAGTCAATGCTGCTGCGGCTAGCATTAAACTAAATTTTACAATCTTTTTCATAATAGTAAATGTTTTAGATTTATAATTGATTATTTATCTAAGGCTAAATTATTCTAAGAGATTCATTATGAATAGTACAGGATTTTCTAATTTATGTGCTATTTTATCTTTTACGAAATCGATAAAGGTTAAAAAAAGCTATAGTATTCGCATTTTAGGTATTTTTACATTAATTCTAAAATTCATGGAACATGAGACCTATACTGCCCAACTTGGAAATCATTACGCCTTCTTTTGGAAGTTCATTTTCGTTCTCTAATTATGTTGAAAATGCCAACAATAATGCTAACCACTGGCATTATCATCCTGAAATCGAATTGGTTTATATTAATGGGGGTTCCGGAAAACGGCAAGTAGGAAGTCATATCTCTTATTATAACGACGGAGATTTGATATTAATAGGAAGTAATTTACCTCATTGCGGATTTACTAATGAAGAAACAGGTAATAAAAAAGAAACGGTTATACAAATGAAGCCTGACTTTCTTGGAGATGATTTTTTTAAAATTTCTGAAATGAAAAATATTAGAAACTTATTTAACCAAGCCAAATCAGGGATTTCATTTTTAGGTGAAACTAAGAAAGTAATTGGAACAAAAATTGAAGCAATGGAGGAGCAGTCTCAATTAGAGCGGTTATTAAGTATGTTGTCAATTTTAAACGAACTTGAACTATCCAAAGAAAGTATTGTTTTAAATGCAAAGGGCTTCTCTATGGAAATGCAGATGCAAGATAATGACCGTATCAACGCCGTTTTTAATTATGTTAAAGATAATTTTCAGGAGCATATTACTCTTGACGAAGTTGCTGTATTGGTAAGTATGACTGTACCTTCTTTTTGCCGGTATTTTAAAAAAATAGCCAATAAAACATTTACGAAGTTTGTAAATGATTACCGTTTGGTTCATGCGTCGAAGTTATTGGCCGAAAAACCGATAAGTATTACGGAAATATGTTATGAAAGTGGTTTCAATAATTTCAGTTATTTCAATAAATCGTTCAAAGAATTCACAGGTAAAAGTGCTTCAGAATACCGTCAGGGACTTAGATCAGTTCTTAAATAATGTGCTTTTTTGATCGTTAGTGTTTTGTTTTTTTAATTATATTGAGTTTTACCTTGTAAAGTTTGCTCAATACGACCATTAGGTATTTTTTCAAGATCTTTTGCTCTTACACTTGAAATCGTAAAAAAAAATCTTGTTCAAGGCTAGTTTTTAAACAAGAAATCTAAATTTATTTTGAAAAATTCCCTCAAAAACTATTTTATAAGAAACGTATTGAAGGATTTAGATTTTATAATTGGGTTTAACACTGTTTTTCCAGATCTCAAAGTAATTGCTTTGTCAGTGGCATCAGCATTATAAATTACAACCACAATACTGTTGTCTAGGTTTTTAAAAGCAAGTAGGTTATTCGTATTACTATCCAGATTAACTTCGTTTTTAAAGAGTACATCATCGCGATGTAATTTTGTGTTTACGCTACTGCTTTCAATTAGATGTGCTCCTGGTTTTACAAAGTGACTCAGGTGCTTCATCATATAATATTCTGGATTATACTTGTACGTTTTGTTGTTTTTATTGACCGTAATCAACGAATTCTGTTTCCATCCCCAACGGCTTACACCGCCTTCATTGAGCGCAGTATTCCAATATAGGTAAGCATTTGCGCCATTCTCAAAATAATGCTTCATCAAATCCCAACCATATTCACAATATTCCCATGAATTTTGTCCGTCACCGCATTCATGTTCGCTTTGATAAATCTTAAGTTGAGGGTATTCTTGATGAATTTTTCCAACAGCATCTTTTCCTCCCCATTGAAAACCAACCCCTTTAATGTAACTGGAAACTTCTTTGGAATAGGCTTCTTTGAACATTTGCTCATTTGGTCTTTCAAAAGTCCCGAAAAAGATATCCGTTTTGGTTTTTGCCATTTCTGGTCCAAGAAATTTCAGAAATTTCGAAAGCCCTCCAGGCGTCCATGTACAACTCGGATACCATTGGGCAGAGTTGAATTCATTTTGTGGCATCACCATCCCTATTGTAATTTTTTCCTTTTTGTAGGCTTCGATGAATTTTCGAAAATAAACTGCATATACTTTAAAATAAGCATCCTCTTGAATAAACATATCTTCACCTTCTTTACCAAGTTGATTATCACGAATACCATTTTCCGCAGTTCCAAATACCGAAGGCACTTTTGCAAGAGCGTAATGTTTATTGTATTTCATCCATGATGGTGGACTCCATGGTGATGCCCATAATTGTAATTTTGGGTTGTATTTTTGAGCACTTTTAATGAATGGAATTAAAGTTTCCTGGTCATTCTTGATACTGAAATTTTTAAGCCCAAAATCACCTTCTGTTTCGTCATAAGAATACCAGTCTCTTGAAAAATCATTGGCACCAATTGGCATTCTGCAAATAGTAAACCCGGCGCCATAACCAGGTTCGAATAATTCCTGAAATATTTTTTTACGGTCTTCAGGTTTTAGTTCATTCAGTGATGTCCATCCCAATTCATTAAAACAACTTCCAAAACCATCGATTTGCTGCAAAACTTTATCAGGGAAAATTTCAATCTGAGTTGTATTTGTCCCAGAATTTGATGGAATATCAAATGTTTGCCATGGAGCAGTTTCAGTAGTCGAAATCCACGTTGTTTTTTGGGCTGAAACTGAAACTGCAGTCAGTAATAGAAAGAGTCCGCCAATTACTATTTGTTTTTTCATTTGCTTGATACTATTAATAAGCGTTGGCAATAATTTGTTCAAATAATTCTTGTTTCCCACTTATTTGTTGCGGTTCTCCTTTTGCACGGGCTATTTCGCTAAGTGCTTCTAAAGAAAGTTCTCCTTTTTCATACTTAGCTCCGTTGCCACTGTCAAATGACTCGTAACGTTGTTTGCGTAAATTTTTATAATTTGTATTTTGTAAAATTTGATCCGCATAGATAAGACCTCGAGCAAAAACATCCATTCCTGAAATATGTGCAATGAACTTGTCTTCTAAATCCGTAGAGTTTCTGCGTACTTTTGCATCAAAGTTGATTCCTCCGCCTTGGATTCCTCCGCCTTCTAAAATCACTAGCATGGCTTGGGTAATTTCATAGACATTTATTGGAAATTGATCGGTATCCCAACCATTTTGATAATCCCCACGGTTCGCATCAATACTTCCTAACATACCCGCATCTACGGCTACTTGTAATTCGTGTTCGAAAGAATGTCCCGCTAGTGTAGCGTGATTCACTTCTAAATTGAGTTTAAAATCATCTTGAAGTCCGTATTTGTGTAGAAAGCCTAATGTAGTAGCGGCATCAAAATCATATTGATGTTTCATAGGCTCCATCGGTTTTGGCTCAATAAGGAAAGTCCCTTTGAAACCTTGCTTGCGTGCATAATCTCTACAAGTAGTCAAGAATTGTCCCATGTGGTCTAATTCTCTTTTCATATCGGTATTTAAAAGGCTCATATATCCTTCGCGTCCTCCCCAAAACACGTAATTTTCTCCACCTAAAGCGATTGTTGCATCGATGGCAATTTTGGCTTGAGCCGCAGCATGAGCAACTACATCAAAATTAGGATTAGTCGATGCACCATTCATATAACGAGGATTGCTAAACAAATTTGAAGTTCCCCACAAAAGTTTAATTCCCGTTTCTTGTTGCTTAATTTTGGCATAAGCTACTAATTCTTGTACTCGGCTTTCAAATTCTTCCAAAGTTGGTGCTTCGTCAACAAGATCTAAATCATGAAAACAATAATACGGTATCCCTAATTTGCTCATAAATTCAAAAGCGGCATCCATTTTGTCTTTAGCTCTCAAAACAGCATCTTCATTTTCATTCCAAGAAAAAGTTTCTGTTCCTGAACCAAAGGGATCTCCACCCGTGTTGCATAAGGTATGCCAGTACGCCATTGAAAAACGCAAATGTTCTTTCAATGTTTTGCCTGCAACTACTCGATTTTCATCATACCATTTGAAGGCAAGTGGGTTATCACTTTCTCTACCTTCAAATTTGATAGTGTCGATATTTTTAAAATAGATTTGTTTAGTTGTATTCATTATATTTCAATTTTAATATGTTTTTTCCATTCTTGGTAAATATCCTGATATTGTGTTGTCAGTACAGGATTTGGTTCTATTCTTTCAATGCATTTTAAACCTTCAAAAGCCTCCTCAAGTGATCCATAGTACCCATATCCATAAGCGGCTCCACGAGCTGCACCTTCTGCTCCGGATGTATTGTATAATTCTAAAGTTGTTTGGGTAGTATTAGTAAAAATTTCTCTAAATACGGGACTTAAAAACAAGTTAGCGTTTCCAGCTCGTACAATATTGCCTCCTGCTCCTACGGATTTCATCACATCAAAACCATAATTCATGGCAAATACAATTCCTTCACAGGCTGATCGGATTAAGTGCCCGGATTGGTGGATGTTAAAGTTTAAATTTTGAATCCCTGAATTAGCATTTTTATTATTAAAAATACGTTCTACACCGTTCCCGAAAGGGTAGAAGCGCAGCCCCTTGCTTCCTGCTTCAACTTTTGCGGCTTCTGCATTAAGGGAGTCGTATGCCATTAGATTTGCTTTGTCAATGGACATGATTTTTCGTAACCATTGGTACAAAATACCCGAACCATTAATACAAAGCAGTACTCCATTATTTTTTTGAAATTCAGTATTATTTACATGTAAAAAAGTATTGATTCGGTTTTCTTTATCATAGATATCCTTGTCGCTTACAGCATAAATCACGGCCGAAGTTCCAGCTGTAGTAGCTATTTCCCCTGGTTTTAATACATTTAGCGATAATGCATTATTAGGCTGATCACCTGCGCGATAGGTGATTTTAGTATTTTTATCTAGGCCTAATTCTAAAGCTATATCTGGATGAACGGTTGCTTGGTATCCAAAGTTTGGTACAATTTCAGGAATCATTTTTGCCGAAACACCCATTTCTTCCAGTATTTCAGTAGCTAAACCTCCTTTTGAAAAATTCCATAAAGCAGCTTCTGATAATCCAGAAGTACTGATTTGTGGAATTCCAGAAAGTTTTGCTGCTATAAAATCACCTGGAAGCATCATGTAAGCTGCTTTTTCAAAAACTTCAGGCTCATTGGTTTGAACCCATTTTAATTTTGAAGCGGTAAAGTTCCCCGGGCTTCCTAAAATTTGTTGCAGGCAGTATTCATGCCCCAAACGATTATAG
Source organism: Bacteroidota bacterium (assembly GCA_046050185.1). Lineage (GTDB taxonomy): Bacteria > Bacteroidota > Bacteroidia > Flavobacteriales > Flavobacteriaceae > Flavobacterium. Next base: position 9,659 of record JBJOQF010000097.1, on the reverse strand, counting down.
GCTGCATTTCCTATTTCTGCAGCACGACTGTCGCACCATATAATAGAAGAACGAACGGGATTTAAATTTTCATCGACTAATACCAATCCATGCATTTGATAGGCAATACCAATTCCTGTTATTTGTTTTAAATCAATATGATGTTTGGCATCTAGAATTTGTATGCCGTTTTTGACATTTTGCCACCAAAAATTAGGATCTTGTTCAGCCCAGCCAAATTTAGGTGCAATAATGTCCATCTCAAATTCTGGAACGGTTACTGCACAAACGGCAATCCCTTTTTCGGGATCAAATACCGATAATTTTATCGAAGAGCTTCCTAAATCGATTCCTAAAAAATACATTTATTTGATTTTAACGGGTTGTATTTATTGCTTTTTTAAAACTTGTAGTCAAATCAACCAAATGCTTATAGTTAATTTGACTACAAGTGTAAAATATTTTTTTTATATTAACAATATTTTAGGTTTAAAAATTTGCTGTTAATAATTAATCGTGGGGATTATTATACATTTGTATTAAATATAGCTGTGTTATCTGATATTTTTTTGAATCTAAAATCAATGAAGTTTAAAAAATAATGTGCTGATAATTCAATTATTTTTTTAAATATTTACAAAAACATTCGATTCATAAAAAACAAAAAAGAAAGCAAGTCTCATTGTTTTAATTTAGGCTATATTTTATTAAAATTTCTATACCATGGTTGAAAAACACACCGATTTTGATTTACTAAAAAGAGTAGAGCAATCTGCGATGAATGCAATTACAATTGACTGTGTAATATTTGGTTTTGACAACGGAATTTTAGAAGTTCTTTTGGTGCAACATGCTGAAGGTATCAGTAAAGGAAAATGGGGGCTTCCGGGAGGTTGGATAAAAAAGAAAGAAAGTATAGATAATGCTGCTCATCGATTGCTGGGAGAACTTACAGGATTAGATAATATATTCTTAGAGCAGTTGAAGGCTTTTGGAGATCCTGATCGTTTCCCGTTACGAAGGGTTATCACAATAGGTTATTATGCTTTAGTAAAAAGAGAAGACTATAATGTGAAAGCGGGTTTTACTGCATCTGATGTAAAATGGTATAAAATTAACGACATACCAAATTTAATTTATGACCACAATGAAATTTTAGATTACAGTTTAAAACAGTTGCGTAATCGAGTGCGTCAAGCTCCCATAGGTTTTAATCTTTTGCCTGAAAAATTTACTTTATTGGAACTCATGCATCTTTATGAAGAGGTTTTAGGAGTAGAGATGGATAAATCTAATTTTCGAAGAAAGATTTTGCACATGAAGTTATTGGTTGCATTGAATGAAAAACAACAAGATGTTTCCCATAGAGCAGCACAATTGTATAAATTTGATGATGAAATTTATGAAAAACTAACTCAAAAAGGGTTCAATTTTGAATTTTGATCTAATTTATTTCTTAAAACTTGATCTGTTTACTTATTAACAAACCCGAAAATTAACTTTTGTTACTTACTCGCATAAAAGCATATTGAGTAATTTTGTATTATGTATGCTTTAGTCGATTGTAACAATTTTTATGCTTCCTGCGAAAGGGTTTTTCAACCTCAATTCGTTGGAAAACCTGTTGCTATATTGTCAAATAATGATGGATGTGTGATTTCCAGAAGTAATGAAGCTAAAGCTGTTGGGGTTCCAATGGGTGCGCCAGCATTCAAAATTAAGGAATTACTAAAAGAGAAAGAGGTAAAGTTATTTTCCTCAAATTATGCCCTTTATGGTGATTTGAGCAATCGAGTGATGTCGATTTTAGGTCAATTTACGCCTAATGTCGAAATTTATAGCATTGATGAAGCCTTTCTGAATTTTGATGGTCTGAGCGTTTCAGATTATCATGATTATGGACTCCAAATGAAAATCCGTGTGCAAAAATGGGTGGGAATTCCTGTTTGTATTGGTTTTGCGCCAAGCAAAGCATTATCAAAATTAGCAAACAAAATTGCCAAGAAATTCCAAGACAGAACGAATGGCGTTTATGTAATCGATAGTGATGAGAAACGCATCAAAGCTTTGAAATGGACCAAGATTGAAGATGTTTGGGGTATTGGTTATCGCATGAATAAAAAGATGAAAGCGCGAAATATTACCACCGCTTTAGACTTTATTGCTCCAGAACACGAATCGTGGATTAAGAAAGAGATGGGAGTTGTTGGTCTTCGGTTAAAATATGAATTAGAAGGAAAATCAGTTTTAGACTTAGAGCCTCTTGTTGATCAAAAGAAAAGTATTGCGATTACAAGAAGCTTTCCAAAACAGATTTCTGATTTTGATTTGTTGCGGGAACGCATTGCCACTTTTGCATCGGTTTGTGCAGAGAAGTTACGAAAACAAAACTCCTGCTGTCATACAATTATTGTAATGTTAGTCATCGATAAACATACCATACAAACGTCAAAATACTATTTTAATATGGCGATTACGTTGCCTTTTGCGACTAATTCTACTTTGACAATTTCAAATACGGCAATTGCTATTTTGAAAAAAATACACAAAGGAAATGAAAATATAAAATTCAAGAAAGCCGGTGTTATTGTCACAGAACTTATTGATGAAAACAAAAAACAATTGCAGTTATTTGATGAGGAAAATCCAAAACATCTGGAGTTAATGAAAGTGATGGATCGTCTCAATAATAAAATTGGAGACAAAAAAGTAAAGTTGGCCACACAAAATTTAAGTTTGACTTGGAATATGAACCAAAATCATTTATCGCCTAAATACACCACTAATTTTAAAGATATTCTCGAAATAAAATGCCCCTAAACAAAGAACAAAAACTAACATTCTTTCTGCCTGATTTTGAAAGTGGCTTAAAAATCCCTTTCATCTCCGAAGGTGTTTCGGCGGGATTTCCCTCTCCGGCTGCTGATTTTATGGAGACAAATATAGATTTGAATAAAGAATTGAGTGAAAACCCCTTGGCTACTTTTTATATCAAAGTCAAAGGAAATTCGATGATTGATGCCGGTATAAATGACAAAGATGTTCTTGTCGTGGATCGAAGTTTAGAACCTCAAAACAACAAAATTGCGATTTGTTTTATTGATGGGGAATTTACTGTAAAACGCATTCAGCTGGAGAAAGATTGTTTGTATCTCATGCCTGAAAATCCTAATTATTATCCCATAAAAGTTACCGAAGAAAACCAATTAATCATTTGGGGAATTGTGACTTATGTGATAAAAAAGATTTAAATATTTTTATGTTTAATGCTAACTCCAAGTTAGATGTTTTCACAAAATGGTTAAAATTAAAACCATAAAAAAAAACAGTTTCAAGATTATTCTTAAAACTGTTTAACTAATTATTTTTGTCTAATAAAACGATTGGTTTTATTTAGTTCAAAGCTTTTAAAACTTAAACTTTCATGATTTCAGCTTCTTTTGAAACTAAAAGCTCATCTATTTTTCGGATGTAACTATTGGTTAAGTTTTGAACTTGCTCTTCGGCACTTTTACAAATGTCTTCAGATGTTCCTTCTTTTTCTAATTTTTTAATATCAGTATTAGCATCTTTTCGTGCGTTTCTGATACCTACTTTAGCGTCTTCGGCTTCTACTTTGGCTTGTTTGGCAAGATCACGTCTTCTTTCTTCAGTTAATGCGGGAACACTTATGATAATTACATCCCCGTTATTCATTGGATTAAAACCAATATTTGCCATCATAATTGCTTTTTCGATTGCTTGTAGCATGTTTTTTTCAAAAGGCTGTAAAGTAATCGTTCTTGCATCAGGAACACTGATTTTAGATACTTGTGAAAGCGGTGTTGCAGATCCATAATAATCTACAAAAACACTTCCTAGCATTGCTGGAGATGCTTTTCCGGCACGAATATTTAAAAATTCTTTCTCTAAATGCGCAATAGAACCTGTCATCGATTCTTTAGTACTATCTAATATAAATTCAATTTCTTCAGTCATTTTTTTAGGTTTTGGGTTTTAGATTTTAGCTATTTGGAGAAACCCAAAGCTTAAAATCCACAACCATTAACTATATATTTACTACTGTTCCTATATTTTTTCCTTCGCAAATTTTTAATAAATTACCTACTTTATTCATGTCAAAAACCACGATTGGTAATTTGTTTTCCTGGCTTAATGTGAATGCTGTGGTATCCATTACATTTAATCCTTTTTTAAGAACATCTTCAAATGAGATGAAATCAAATTTCACTGCAGATGAATTTTTCTCAGGATCACAATCATATACACCATCAACACGGGTTCCTTTTAAAATTACATCAGCATCAATTTCTACTCCACGTAAAACTGCAGCGGTATCTGTTGTAAAATACGGATTTCCAGTTCCTGCGCCAAAAATCACAATTCTCCCTTTTTCAAGGTGACGAACAGCTCTTCTTTTAATATAAGGTTCTGCTATAGATTCCATTTTTAAGGCAGTCTGCAAACGAGTTTTCATCCCTTTATCTTCTAATGCTCCTTGCAATGCCATTCCGTTAATAACGGTAGCCAGCATCCCCATATAATCACCTTGTACTCTATCCATTCCTGCGCTCGCACCGGCAACTCCTCTAAAAATATTTCCACCACCTATTACAATGGCTATTTCTACACCTTTATTATGAATTTGCTTAATTTCGTCAGCATATTCAGCTAATCTTTTAGGGTCAATTCCGTATTGCAAGTCGCCCATTAAAGCTTCACCGCTCAGTTTTAGAAGAATTCTTTTGTATTTCATTTTTGTGTTGAGTTGATTGGTGCAAATATAGACATATTCTGTTTTTTAAAAAAAGTGTTGCATAAATTTTATAAATTAAGTTTTCCGTAGGATTTTTTTGCGGCTTCATAGCCAATGTTGAAGATTGCATCCATTTTGATTTTATTCGTTTCAAAAGTACTATAGAGACACAAATCCTTTGGTTCAATAACCCAATCGCAAGCGTTGAATTTGTGCATATTTGAATTTGCCGAAAGGATATCAAAAGCGCGGGTAGTTACGGCCTTTATGGAGCTCAAGTCTTTAGCTTCAATTTTTTGAATAGGGCTTACATAAACTCCAATGACTGTATCACATTGTCCTTGTAAAATATCTGTGGGAAAATGATTTAATATGCCGCCATCACTATATAATTTTCCTTTAATTTCATAGGGAGACAAAATTCCCGGAAATGAGGAAGAAGCTAAAACAGCATCAATAATTGTTGTCTCAGGACCAAATATTTTCAATTTCCCTCTAACCATATCAGTCGCTGTAATATGAACTGGAATCTTCAATTCCTCTAATAAGGCATCCTTGAAGATAGCATGAAAATAACTTTTGAAAGATTCAGAATCAATCAGACCTGCTTTTGTGAAGGTAAAATGTTTCCAATGAAAAAGATATATAGACTTAAAAAAATCAAGGATTTCGTCAGGTGTTTTCCCCCAGGCATATAAGGCGCCAACAATAGATCCGGCACTAGTTCCAGAAATTCGACAAGGATAGATGTTTTTTTCTTCCAAGAATTTAATTACACCAGCATGCGCTATGCCTTTAGAGCCTCCGCCAGAAAGGACCAGTCCTATCGATTTTGTTTTTAAATCCATTCTTAAATATTTGATATAAATTTACTCTTTTTGTGTAATTGAAATTGACATAAGTCATGTTTAAATCCTAATTTTATGGTAACTTTGTGTAAATAAACCACTTATCATGAAAGTTACTATAGCTAAAGCGTTATTTAACAGTCATTCGTATTCAGAATATAGAAAACTAATTTCTGATTTGTTATTTGATGGAAAATCAACTGGTAATGAACAATCCGAAGATTTGACACATTACAGTTCTTTGAATGAAACACGTATGGATCGTTTGGATAAAACAATGAGAATTTCTGACGAAAATAGTCTAAAATTAAAAAATTTAAATGGAGATTATATTTGGATGGTTATTTCTGAAGGATGGTGTGGAGATGCAGCACAAATACTGCCAATTTTAAATAAAATGACTATTGCATCCGAGAATAAAATAGAAATGAAGATTGTTTTGCGTGATGAAAATGAGGAATTGATGAAATTGTTTTTGACCAATAAAAAAAGAGCAATTCCTAAACTAATTATAATTGATAGAGAAACAGGAAGTGTACTTGATAGTTGGGGACCAAGACCAAAAGGAGCAACAAATTTGATTAATGATTATAAAAATAAATTTGGAGTTATTAACGAAAAAGCCAAAATAGAATTGCAATTATGGTATTTAAAAGATAAGGGATTAAGTACACAGGAAGAAATTACTGCCTTAATGCAAAATCTTTAGCACAAAAAAGTCAGGGATAACAATATGTTTGTTTTGTTTAAAAATAATTTACATTTTATTTTGTTGTATTAAAAAAAAATGTAAATTAGTGATTGCCAACCAAGTCTATTATATTGATTTACTTTTTTATGGATGTTTATTTTTTTAATTAAAAAACAGCATTATGAAAAAGAAATTTGAAAGGTTTTATGATTATTTTTCGGGATTACTATTTGGGGGTGAAAACGTAACGAATTATTAAACCAATGGCTCAGCCATGTAGACAAAAAAGTATGGATTAAAAACTACTTTAACTTTTAGTAAAAACACATCGCAAGTCCAATTTTTGTATTTGTTATGTGTTTTTCTTTTTGATTACAATCCAGATATTATGGTTTCTTCAAATGCATCAACATCCATCCCGTCAGTTACATTATAATCACCAATTTTTGTTCGGCGCAAAGCGATTAAATGTGAACCGGAACCCATCGCTTTTCCAAAATCATAAGCCAGTGAACGAATGTATGTCCCTTTACTGCAAACTACCCTGAAATCAACTTCAGGAAGTGCGATTCTAGTAATTTCAAATTCTTGGATAGTTGTTTTTCTCGTTGCAATTTCTACCGTTTCTCCTGCTCTTGCATGTTCGTACAAGCGAACGCCATCTTTTTTTATAGCAGAGTAAATTGGTGGTTTTTGATCGATTTCACCCAAAAATTGTTTGACAGTTTCATAAATCAATGCTTGATCAATATGTTCAGTTGGGAAGTTTTGGTCAATTTCGGTTTCTAAATCATAGGAAGGCGTTGTCGCTCCAATATAGAACGTCCCTGTATATTCCTTGGCTTGACCTTGAAGTTCAGTAATTCTTTTGGTAAATTTTCCAGTACAAACTAAAAGCAATCCAGTCGCCAAAGGATCTAAAGTTCCGGCATGCCCAATCTTGAATTTTTTTGGAAGACCCAGCTTGCTTTTCAAAACCCATTTCATTTTGTTCACCGCTTGAAAGGAAGTCCAATGCAAAGGTTTGTCAATGAGTATGATTTGTCCTTCTAAAAAATCTTCGGCTGTCATTAAATAATGGTCAAGGGATGAATAAAAAAGTGGATTATCAATAATACAATTCCAGCTATAATTCTGTAATAACCAAATAGTTTAAATCCTTTTCTACTTAAAAAACCTATGAATGATTTTATGGCTAAAAGTGCCACAATAAATGCCACAATATTACCAATAATAAGAAAGTTAATTTGATCGTGCGTCAATACATATCCGTCTTTGTAATAATCATAACATTTTTTTGCGGTTGCCCCTAACATGGTTGGGACAGCAAGAAAAAAGGAAAATTCTGCTGCGGTAGTTCTAGATAATTTTTGAGACATTCCACCTACAATACTAGCACCACTTCGTGAAACACCAGGTATCATTGCAAGGCATTGGAACAATCCAATTTTAAATGCTTGAATATAGGTTATTTCTTTACTGACTGGAGAACCAACTTCTGGGAATGTAAACCAATCATCTACTTTTAATAAAATGACTCCTCCTATCAAAAGAGAAACAGCAACAGTAACAGGACTTTCTAGCAAAGCATCTATTTTTTTACTGAAAAGCAATCCAAAAACAACTGCAGGAATAAAAGCAACAAGCAGTTTGAAATAAAAATCAAAGGATTGAAAAAATCGTTTGAAGTATAAAACTACTACTGAAAGAATAGCTCCCAATTGAATGACAATCGTAAACAGTTTTGTAAAATCATCGTTAGCAATTCCAAAAAAAGAAGAGGCGATAATCATGTGCCCAGTAGAAGAAACAGGTAAAAACTCAGTAATTCCTTCAATAATGGCAAGAATAATAGCTTGTAAAGTATTCATTTATGCTTTTTTTGGATTTTTAAGAATCGCATAAACAGTGATTCCAAAACCTATTAAAACAGTAGTTGGAGCCAAACGAATTCTTCTGAAATCAAAGATTGCCTCGCTAAATACTTTTGGGTCGTTACTTCCGCCACCTGACATTAGAATAAATCCCAAAGTAATTACTCCAATTCCAATTAATAGAATTTTATAATTTATTTTGTCAAAAAGGAATTCTTGTTTTTGGTCTTCGTTTTTCATGTTTATTTTTTTTGTCACCTGAGCGGTACTAATTACATAAATGGTTAATTTGCTCTGAAAATCTAGTAAAGATCGTCAGTTCTTAAATTTAAAAAGCGTTGTGTCGCGATATAAGTGCTCACCCAAGTAATCAAAATACCAATACCCAAAACACTTAATAAAACCAAGACGATTAGTAATTTATCGTCAAGAATTCCAAGGTCTGGAAAATTAGTTTGAACGTAAATTAAAACGCCAATCAATGCTAGAATAGCTAAACCTGCACCAATCATTCCTAGTTTTATGCTTCGCATCACAAATGGTTTTCTGATAAATGCTTTGGTAGCACCAACCATTTGCATGGTTTTGATGATAAATCGGTTAGAATGTATCGATAAACGTAAAGAACTGTTGATTAATAAAACGGCTATAACTGTAAAAAAAACACTGATTATTAAAATCCACATACTCACTTTTTTGATATTGTCATTTACCAGATTTACTAATTGTTTGTCATAAACAATATCCGAAATCATGGCATTTTTGCGTAAGCGAGTTTCTATTTTTGCAATACTATCCTTGATTACATAGTCTGCTTTTAAGTGAATGTCATAGGAGTTTTGCAATGGATTTTCACCTAAAAACTCCATAAAATCCTCACCTATAATATCAGTATGTTGCTTTGCAGCAGCTTCTTTAGTAACATAAACGTATGATTTTGCAAAAGGAGCTGTTTTTAATTCAGTTCCAAAAGCTTTCAAAATACTATCATTAGCATCGTTTTTGAAAAATACCGTCATGGCAATTTTCTCTTTGAAATCATCGGCCAGTTTTTTAGAATTTATAATGAAAAACCCTAACATTCCTAATAGGAATAATACCAAGAATACACTTAGCACAACCGAAAAATAAGAGGAAATTAATCTGCGTTTTTGAAATTTATCAAAGGAAGAACTCATAGTTTACTTAAATTATGGGGTAAAAATAATAAAGAATTTCTTTATTTAAAGTTAATAACGCTCAAAGTTTTAACTTTCGTACAATAAACGTAAATTTGGCGCTTGAAAATAGTCATCGTATGAAAGTCTTTGTGGCTTTGGCACTTTGCAACTTTTTATGAATATGACCTGAGTATGCAATAGCATGACTCCATTAAAAACAATATATAAAGAGGAATGAAATACAATCCGAACGAAATAGAGGCCAAATGGCAGAAATATTGGTTAGACAACGCAACGTTTAAAGCTGAAAACAATTCAACAAAACCTAAATATTATGTACTTGATATGTTT
>JBJOQF010000096.1:0-4619 GCA_046050185.1 Bacteroidota bacterium | reverse complement strand
AGTTATTTCAATAAATCGTTCAAAGAATTCACAGGTAAAAGTGCTTCAGAATACCGTCAGGGACTTAGATCAGTTCTTAAATAATTTGCTTTTTTGATCGTTAGTTTTTTTTTAATTATATTGAGTTTTTTTGTTTTAAAAAATAAATAAAAAAAGGTCTGTATTGTCTATAGTGGATTGTAAAAAATCAATAAGACCTATTTTTCATTCAATTTATTTTAACCGATTTTAAAGTGTTTTCAATTTTCTTCTTTTTATGAGTTCATTCTATTAATTATAGAAATCTTCTATTTGGTACTATTTTTATTCATTGAAAAAAGAAGGAGTTTTGAGTAAAAATCATCCATCAAAAGTCCGACATCCAGTTTGTTATAAACCCTTATATTTCGTCCTTTTGTATTTACTTCATAAATTCCCTGATCATTAATGAGTGGTGAAGGGTGCAAAACATATTGACTTGAAGACGGATCGGATTCAAATGAAGATTGTAAAGAAGTTAATAACACTAAAGGACTATCACCTAATATATAGGTTTCACCAATGGGATAATTTATAGATGTTAGATAACTCATAATCTTCTCAACAGATTTAGCTAGAAAGTCTCCTATTTTGCCTTTATTTTTAATCTTAAGTAATAAAGAAGAATAGGGCAATAATACTTGACGGTAGGCATCACGTGGAACTTGCCATATTGGTATTTTGGAATTATTGAAAATTACCTGTCCTGCTTTTATATCAATACCTAAATTATATTCTAAACTTGTATATCCTGGAGGTGGTAAAGCAATATCTGAATATTCAGGCCCGCCAATCCATATCAATGTTAAGCGGTCAGCAATTTTTGGTTCTAATAAATAGGCACTTGCTAAATCCGTTAGTCCAGCACCACAAACAACATATAATGGCAATTTAGTATCTTCTCTCATTGCTTCTTTTACAATAAAGTCAGCAGCTTCAGATTTTTGCGGAGTATCAAAATTTTTTAACCCTTCATTAGATCCTTCTAATGCATTATAACTATGTTCTAATTGCATAGTTTTCAAAAGTTCTAAAACTTTATTCTTAGCATTTACAGCTGTAATATTAGAGTTGTCAAAACCATCTCCGGGTTTAAGGTGTGATCCTATTATTCCTCTGATTTTAACTGAAGGAGAAAGCAAATGTTGTACAAGTTCAAATAATCCGTCAGGATCTCCACCAAAATCATTATCGATGATTAATCGCATTCTCGGTTTGACAATATTTTCATCAAATAAATTTAGTTTCTTCGGATTTAGATCAACTTGGGCCAATAAATTTGCACTTGCGAAAACTGAAAGTATTATAAATAAAATATTTTTCATAATTATAAATTTTAAATCACTTTTGATTTTAAAAAAGAAAGATATTGTTGATAGATTCAATAAAATGTTTCATGCATTACGAGCGGTAAATCAATAGTCTATTGAAGTACTGTTTACCTAAAATTACATAAAAAATAGAGTTGCAATTAACCAAATTGCAACTCTATAAAACTAATTATATTTTAAATATAATTAGTTTTTGTTCACTTACTAACTAATTTTCCTCAATAATCTTTACTCCCCATGGTTCTAATTGAACCTCTTTATTTTTTATTACACTTTCTGCAGAAAGTAATTCTTTACCTTCTTTGTATGGGTAACTAAATGTGCTTGCAACTGATGAGTAATTAAAATAATAATGAATTATTTTTCCTTTTTCATTTTCTCCTGACTTTGTAATCAAAGGAAAAGATAGTTGTTGATCTAATCCCCACAACTCTACTTTCTTTAATGCATCTTCTACTATTTTTTCAGTAACAGCGGTACTGGTCGAACAACCAATGTAAGTTGCATAACCTTTACCATAACTATTTTCAGTTATTGCTGCGTATTTTCCCCAAACAGGATGGTCATAGTAAGCTAAAACTTTTGCAGTAGTAGGTGTAATCAATTCCATCCATGTACTCACTTTGTTGTTTTCGATACCAACCTTATACGGATCGCCTTTTAAAGAAACATTTTCAGGAATGGTAAATTGACTATAACTAATACCACAGGCTTCCTCAATAATACCAGGCTGCTTAGATGTTCTAACTTTTACATTTTGATCAGAAAATCCACTTTTAAAAGTATAAATAACATGACCGCCATTTTTCACAAAGAGATTTAAGTGTTGCAATAAACTATCTGGTGCAGCGTATAAAGCTGGAACAACAATCAATTTGTAATCTTCTAAATTAGTACTTGAAGGATCAACAAAATCTACTCCAACATTCATACGATATAAAGCATCATACAAAGGACGAAGAATGTCATTATAACTTTCCTTAGAACCCCAACCAAATCCAAACCATTTAAATGCCGTTAATGCTTCATTGCTAAAGAGAACGGCTACTTTATTTTTTTTCTTAAGATTGATTAAATGAGAACTTAATCTTTCAAAATCCTTACCAATGGTTTTAGCTTCATTATACGTTGGATTAGGTTCAAAATCATGACTGAGTAAGCCTTTCCAATACGTTTCGGCAGAATTGTGAATGGAATGCCAATGCCAATATTCGACCATATTTGCACCAGATGCCAAATGGCTAAATGCCTGTAATCTTAATTGTCCTGTATAAGGAACCCATTGTGCAAATCCTTGTGCTTCGGTTTCAATAACCAGGTAGTTTTTTCCGCCTTTCATTGAGCGGGTTAAATCTCCTCCAAGAGAGATTTCAATACCTGTGAGTTTGTCCTGTGTAGGATGGTAAATATCCACTCCTGCAATATCCATTGCTTTTGCAGCGGCAAAATGATCTACATCAGGTTGAATACCATACGAATATCCTCTCCAGTCTAAATCAAAATTTTGCGTTACAAATTGATCCGGGTGTTTGTATTCTTTTACTATTGATACCTGCCAGGACAAATAATCAGTTACCAATTTACGCTGAAATTTAGAAAACTCAGAACCAAGACTTGCATTTATAGTTCCTACTGTTGAAGGGAAATCATCCCAGTTATTGATACGGTTGCTCCAATAATCTAAACCAAATTCTTTATTAATTACATCTAGCGATTTGAACTTTTCCTGCATGTATTTCACAAAAAGTTTTTGTACTTCAGGACCGGCAGTATTATAAGCTTTCGTTTCATTATCTACTTGGTAGCCTATTATGGCTGGATGATTCTTTACATGCTCCATAATTTTTCGAATTACAATTTCAGCATGTTTACGAAAATTTGGATTGGAAATATCCATATTCTGACGAGCTCCATATCTATTGGGACCATCTGGAGTTATTGCCAATATATCTGGATATTTTCGAACCAGCCAAGTAGGAACTGCGTAGGTTGGCGTGCCTACAATTACACTTATTCCAGCCTTGTGCATGGCATTTAGTACTCGGTCAATATGGGTAAAATCGAATATTCCATCTTGCGGTTCAACGGTACTCCATGTAGATTCAGCAATACGGACTACATTTATACCGGCATCTTTCATCATTTGAACGTCCTTGTCCAACCGATCGTAAGGCATATACTCATCATAATAAGCAACTCCAAAAAGAAGTTTGTCCATTTTTATTTTTTGCCCGAATACAACTGTATGCAGGCAGAAAATAAAAAGGAAGTAAAGAATTATTTTATTCATTTTAGTTTTTTGGATTTAAAATTAATTACTTATTTCTAATGAATGATTTTTTTGGAGGTGTAATTTTTATATAGTTTGTTTCTTTTTGGTTTTCATAATAATTCAAATTTAAGGATCATGAAAACAGTCTCTTAGATTTTTTCTAAATCAGTTCACTTTTTATTGAAGATTTACACTATTTAAATTATTAGCTAATCAAAAAAACATTTGTTTTGAATTAATTAGCTAAATACTCTCTTAGGAAAGTCCAATTTAGTTTGAAAACATTTCATAAATATTTAGAATATCGTTTCATCCCTATTCATTTTCACGTTGATTAATGAATAATTTTTAGTTTTTTGTAAAACCTTGATCTTGTAAAAACTCATAAAAACGTTCGATCCAACTATCCTTAGGAAGGTTTTGTTTTTTCATTCCAAATCCATGCTTACCATCTGCATATAAATGTAACTCTATTGTCTTTTTATTGGCAAACCAATGTTTGTACAGACCAATACAATCTAAATTAAAAATGCCCTGATCATTCGAAGCAGCTAACAAAAACATTGGAGGGGCATCGGCTAAGACTGTTTTTTGCATATTTTCTGGAAAATACGGATAGATGGGTGCTACAAAATCGGGGCGATTATTTTTATTATAATCAAATGCGGTGCTTGCAGTTACAGTTCCACCTGCAGAGAACCCAATCATACCGATTCTATTAGGTTTTATTTTATATTCAGCCGCATGAGTACGAACATATCCTATGGCGACCCTTCCATCAGCAACACAAAAGGGAATTTGGTCCTTTACCAAATCCTGCCAATTGCCCATATGATTCGCTATAAATCCCCTAGGGTCGTCATTCGTAAGATGTAACGTTCTGTATTTTAAAACAAAAACTGTAAACCCTTTCTCTACCAACCATTTTGCTACATCATATCCTTCGTTTTTTATGGATAAAAACATAAAAGCACCGCCCGGTACTACAACAATTCCTG
>JBJOQF010000095.1:0-4301 GCA_046050185.1 Bacteroidota bacterium | reverse complement strand
CATAATCAATATATTCTAAGTCATTATTATCGGCAAAAGCAGGTGTTTGTTTCCTGATTTCAATTAACTGTTTTAATTGTTTGTATACCTGAGCTTGTGCTGATTGGGAATCTTTTATGTTTTCGACCAAACTCCAATTCATTTTAGAACGGTGCAACCAACGGTTATCATACTTTTTACTTTCATCATTTAAATAATCATAATTATTTGGCAAGGCAACCTCATCCCCACTATAAATCATTGGCAAACCTCCTAAAGACAAAATAACAGCATGCTGTAAATTGATTCGTTTTATGGCTAATTGAATTTCATTTTCATTATTCTCTTTCAATGCTTTTTCAAAACCGCATAATGCCGCCATAGAACCTGAAATACGCGCATTACCCGTTTCATGCTCTATCATAAAGCGTTGCCCAAGTGCAAAACTGCCATTAAAACCATCACAATAATGTTTTAAAATATACAACCTATGCTGTAAACTATCTAATCCAAGTTCAGTAACTAATTTATTATCAAACCCCAATCCTATGTCATCATGACAACGGGCATAATTTATCCATGTTGTATTTCTTGGTTTTTTAGGAACGGCGTTCATTGATTTTTTAAGCAAACTAGTATTTCGTGTAGCTAAAGCTTCCCAACTCAAACCCATAAAATTAGCATTATAAGCAATATCGCATTCATCTCCTTGAGACAATCCTTCTCCAAAATATTTTATAATTTCTTCAGGAGCCACAATTGCTTCAGCAATATAGCCCACACCCGGAGCTACAATTTGGCCACATAATTTAAATAGTTGTAACAAAAGATGAACTTCTGGTAGATTTTGATTAAATTTTCCTATTTCCTTCCACATGAAAGCCACTGCATCTAAGCGAAAAATATCTATTCCTTTATTGGACCAGAATAACATGGTGTCTATCATTTCGACTAAAACCATAGGGTTTTTATAGTTCAAATCCCATTGATACCCGTAAAACAAAGTCATCACCCATTGATTACTCTCTGGTAAATAAGTGAAATTTCCAGGCGAAGTATCTGGAAAAATCTCAATCATCGTCTGTTCATAAGCATTCGGCAAATTCCGGTCTGGAAAAAAATAGAAAAAATCTTTGTATTTAGGATGTCCTTTACGGGCCTCAATAGCCCATTGATGCTGATCTGCACAATGATTGAGTACAAAATCCATAATCAAATTCATATCGTTTTTTTGAAACTCTTTTACCAAAGCTTCAAAATCGTTCATGGTTCCAAATTTAGGATTCACTTCGCGATAATTGCGCACAGCATAACCACCATCATTTTCAAATTCAGGCACGTCCAAAAAAGGCATCAGATGTACTGTATTAATTCCTAAATCCCTGAAGTAAGGAATTTTCTCTTTTAACCCTTTAAAATCAGCATTAAAGAGATCAACATACAACATCATTCCAACAATTTTCTCGCTGGAATACCAGTTTGGATCAGCAACACGTGTCATATCGCGTTTCTTTTGCAAAACAGAACGTTCTTCAAAATTCTTGACCAAAGACTGCATTAACAATTCAAATGCCTCCTCTTTATAAGAACTGTTAGCATATAATTTTTGAAATAAGTCACTGATAATTGGAAAATTTGCCCCCAATCTTAAATGGAAATTTTTGTCATTGATCTTTACATCTTCTAAGATAATATTCAATTTAGATATCTTTTCAGCCTGTTGCATATTTTTATAAATTTTTACATATTTATTATTGGCCCTAAAATAATAGGAAGTCATCCTTAAAAGATAAAACGATTTTAAATATAATAAAAAAATGTATTCTGAAAAATAAATTATATTAAGAACATTATTTATTACAAAAAAAAGATCCCTTATAGATTATTCTTTAAAGGCACAAAGGCCATCCGTTATTGGACAGCCTTTGTACATTTAAAATTCTTTAAAATTAGTTTGAAGAATATTTTAATTCTACCCTGTAGTATTACGGAATAAATCTTGGTACAAGGAAAATTACCAACCCTGATGCAAACCATTCTTTACAACTTCATTGTATTTATCTTGGTCAAAGCTATATAAATTTGGCGCTTTATGAGCTACGTTACTTTTCTTTTCATCTAGTTTCGTTAATATCCCAATGGAAGTTATCTTGCGAAGAAAATTTCGGCGGTCAAGCTTTCTGCCTAATATGGCTTCATATAGTTTTTGCAATTCAGGTATTGTAAATTTATCCGGTAGTAAATTATATCCTACTGGCATTAAATTCAATTCCATACGCAGAGTCTCTAGTGCTTTGTCCAAAATGTTTCTGTGATCCAAAATTAAATCCGGAACGGCATTATGATCAATCCATTCTACTGTTTCTTCATCATTTTTAGGCTGAGGAACTGCTCTTAAGAAATCTACTAAAGCATAATAACCTACAGTTATAAATCGCTGTGAATACCAATCCCTATCTTCTAAAGGAGTAGACAACATATCAAAAATAGTATCATTGAAATGCCCCTTATTTCTTTTGACAGCACCAAAAGTTGCAAATTGTCTAAGAAAAATACCTTCTAGCCCCGTTCTTTTGTATAAAACACTATTGGCAGAGAGATCTAAATCTTCATCCACAGAAACGAAACCTCCTGGCAATCCCCATTTATCGCTATAGGCTGTTTTTATCAATAAAACTTTTAGTTGGTTATCGCAGAACCCAAAAATCACACAATCTATCGATAAACCTGGTTGATAATTGTCCCTGTTATCTAAAATATTTTTTAACATGTGATTTTTCTAGTATTAAATTTATGTCATTTTAAAAGTCGCAATTTAGTTCATTTTTTTTAAGAAAAAAATTAATGCAACATTTTCAAAATTTATTCCTCATTACCTGTATTTAAAATAAGTAATTAATTTTAAATCAAAGAAACAGCCCTATTCAATAATAAATCATATTCTCACAAAAATCAACTAAAAAAACCCATTTATAAAAAAAACATAAAATACTACCAAAAATGAGTCATTAATCAAAAAAATATGTACATTGCGTCAAAATAACACACATATTTTAAAACAATAATATAGTTGTCAAAAAACGACCAAATTAAATTTATGAAAAAAATTATTTTACTGCTAATTGGGGTTACTCTATCGGCTCAATTGCATGCCCAAAATGTAGATTACAGAGAAAAAGCTAAAACCTTAGTTGCAAAAATGACCCTTGAAGAAAAAGCTTCTTTGTGTTCAGGAGAAACAGCATGGTCAACAAAATCGATTGCAAGACTTGGAATTCCTTCCATTTTTATGACTGATGGACCTCATGGATTACGTAAAGCCGAAGGTTTTGATTTCACCAATAGTGTTCCCGCAACTTGTTTCCCAACAGCTTCAGCAGTAGCTTCATCTTGGAATCCTGCTCTAGCTCAAAAAATGGGTGAAGCATTAGCAATAGAATCACAAGCCAATGATGTACAAATATTATTAGGACCTGGAGTTAATATGAAACGCTCCCCGCTAGGAGGAAGAAATTTTGAATATTTCTCAGAGGATCCAATTCTTGCCGGAACTATTGCAACTGGATATATAAATGGAGTTCAAAGTCAAGGCGTAGGCACATCTATAAAACATTTTGCTGCAAACAATCAGGAAACTGAACGTATGTCTAACAATTCTAATGTAGATGAACGCACGTTGAATGAAATTTATTTTCCTGCATTTGAAATGGCTGTAAAAAATGCGCAACCATGGACTGTAATGTGTTCTTATAATAAATTAAACGGTGTTTATGCTTCTGAAAATCCATATTTATTAAATCAAATTTTAAAGAAAACGTGGGATTTCAAAGGATTTGTAGTTTCTGATTGGGGTGCTGTAAATGAAAGAGCTACAGGAGTTGATGCTGGATTAGCTTTAGAAATGCCTGCAAGCGGTGGCTTTAATGACAAAAAAATTATTAATGCCGTAAAAAAAGGAACTTTATCCGAAGCTAGATTAGATGAAATTGTGACGGATGTAGTTGCTATTACTTTAAAAGCAAAAGACAGTCATAAAAAAGGAATTATTGCTAACAAAGTAAAACACAATGATCTTGCAAGACAAGTAAGTGGCGAATGTATTGTTTTATTGAAAAATGATAATGAAATATTACCACTTAAATCAACTTTGAAAAAAATTGCAATCGTAGGTAATTTTGCAAAAACACCACGTTATCAAGGGGCAGGAAGTTCACAAGTTCGTCCTACGCAAATAGTAAATGCACTCGATGAATTACAAAAAATGGCAAAAGGAACGCAATTTTCTTTTTCAACAGGTTATAATACAGAAGGAGAAACGGATG
>JBJOQF010000094.1:0-15512 GCA_046050185.1 Bacteroidota bacterium | reverse complement strand
TGACATTTGCTATGACTTTTCCTGGAGGAACACACGATTTGTGGTTGCGTAACTGGATGTCTATCGCTGGTTTGAATCAAAAAGCAGTAAAAATTATTACGATACCTCCTCCACAAATGGTTGCTAACATGAAAGTTGGAAACATGGACGGATTTTGCGTAGGTGAGCCTTGGGGTGGTGTTGCCGTAAAACAAGGAATTGGATTTACACAGGTGGCTTCTCAAGACATTTGGAAAGATCATCCTGAAAAAGCTTTGGTTGTGAACAAAGATTTCAGTGCAAAACGTAAAGCAGATTTAGTAAAAGTAATGAAAGCGGTAATGGAAGCTTGTATCTGGTTAGATAATCCATCTAATCGTAAAAAGGCTGCTGCTATTATTGGTAGAGCACCTTACGTGAATGCTCCAGCTGATGTAATTGAAGCAAGATTAATGGGAGATTATAATTTAGGTTGTAACCAAGGAACACAAGTTTATTCTAAAGATTATATGTTGTTTCACAAAGGTGGAATGGTTAATTATCCTCGTAAATCATATGCGATTTGGGCGATGGCACAATATGTAAGATTCGGATATTTGAAAGAAGCTCCAGATTATGCTGCAATTGCTGATAAATTAATCTTGCAAGATTTGTATGAAGAAGTAGCTAAGAGCATGAAAGTGAAAGTACCAAATGATGATATGAAACCTTTTTCTCTTACTATGGATAAAACTGTTTTTGACCCATCAAACCCTGCGGCTTACTTAAAAGTTGTAAAAAGATAAATTAAAAAAGAATTATATTGTCTCTATTCCCTCTCTTTAAAGGGAGGGTTGGAGGTGATACATTAGAAATACCTTAATTAAACTAAATTTTATTACCATGTCTGATAAAAACACACTAGCCATTGATACACTTGATTCAGAAATCAATGTTGCAACAGAGACAAAAAAGAGTGTCGTTGAAGAAAATTATAAACTCAAATTAGCATTAAATACTTTACTTGTAAAATCGAAATCATTGCTTTTGGCAGGTGTAGGTTTGTTTGTTTTTGGCGGATTTTGGAGTTTATTAAGTTTTTATACTGAAAATGCACTTCCTGGACCAATAGCGACGCTAACGGTTTTGAAAGAAATGTTAAGCGATCCGTTCTATGATTATGGACCAAATGACAAAGGGATTGGATTGCAATTGTTTAGCTCTATCAAAACAGTACTTTCCGGATTTTTATTAGGTTCTTTAATTGCTATACCAATTGGAATTCTAATTGGCGCCAGTACAATTTGTAAACAAGTTTTTTATCCAATTGTTCAATTGCTTAAACCGGTATCGCCTTTAGCTTGGTTTCCAATAGGTTTAGTTGTTTTTAAAGATACAGGAATGGCAACTATATTTATTGTTTTTATTACTTCTTTATGGTCTACGCTTATCAATACTTCTTTTGGAGTAGCATCAATTCCGCAGGATCATAAAAATGTGGCAAAAGCCTTTGGATTTTCTAAAATGAGATACCTGACTAAAATTTTAATTCCGTATAGTTTGCCTCACATTATTACCGGATTACGCTTGAGTATCAGTGTAGCTTGGTTGGTAATTGTAGCGGGTGAAATGTTGTCCGGTGGAGCAGGTATTGGGTTCTTTGTATGGGACAGTTGGAATGCATTAAGCCTTGAAAAAGTAATATCAGCCATTATCATCATTGGTATTGTAGGATTACTTTTTGACAGGATATTCACTTTCATCGAAAACAAAGTGGCTTATTAAACTTAACAAATTAAAAATTTACGACTATGAGTTATTTAGAAATAAAAGATTTGGAAATTTCGTTTCCAACTCCAAAAGGAAAATATATTGCAGTAAGAGATATTAATCTTTCTATCAAAAAAGGTGAAATTGTTTCCATAATTGGGCATTCAGGATGCGGAAAATCAACGATTATGAACGCTATTGCAGGAATGCTTACTCCAACAGGCGGAACAGTTGAATTAAATAATCAAAAAATAAAAGGACCAGGACCAGATAGAGGAATTGTATTCCAAAATTATTCACTTTTACCTTGGTTAACTGTGGATCAAAACATTTTTCAAGCTGTTGATTCAGTAATGAATTGTTCCAAAGCAGAGAAGCGTGAAATTGTAGAGCAAAATCTTAAAATGGTTAATTTATACGAACATAAAGATAAATTACCAGGACAATTATCTGGCGGTATGAAACAAAGAGTAGCAATTGCAAGAGCATTTGCCATCAATCCGGGAGTTTTATTATTAGATGAGCCTTTTGGAGCTTTGGATGCACTTACAAAAGGAACCATGCAATTAGAAGTATTGAAATTATGGAATTTAAATAATAGAGATAAAACTATTATAATGATTACGCATGATATTGAAGAGGCTTTGTTTTTGTCTGATAGAATTGTGGTATTGAATAATGGTCCGGCTTCAACCATTAAAGAAATTGTTGAGGTTCATTTGCCAAGACCAAGAAACAAAATTGAAATCGTAAAAATGCCCGAATATATAGAATTAAGAGATCGATTATTACATCTATTAACGGACAAATTCTCCATTGAAGATATGGGAATGGTTTATAAAAGTTAGTTTTGGTTTAATTTGTTTAGTTAAAAATCCCCTGAAATATTGAGCCATTTCAGGGATTTTTGTATATAAACCCTAAGTACAAATTGTAAAAAATAAATCAATATGAATAATACAATTTTTGATTTTATAGGCGATCATGCCGGGGAGTGGAAAGTAACCTCAATGATTGCTTTGAAAGGAGAGTCAATCGAGCCAGTTTCTCACATAAAAAAGATTTCAAGTTCTTTAGTTTCATCTAAAAAAGGAATTTGGACTCTAAAAGGAATTGTGAGTAATCTTCGGTATACGGAGAAAAAGGATAAAGACAATTTGGTCGCTGTTCAAGAAGATTTAGGCCGCTCAGAAGCTACTTTAGCTGCATTTATTCCCATCCGAAAATCAGAAGCATGGTGGAATTTAGCGCAAGATGAACGTAGGGGGATAATGGAAAATAAATCCCAACATACCCAAATAGGGATGAAATATTTGCCTGCAATTGCCAGAAAGTTATTTCATTCCAGAGACATTGGTGAGCCATTTGATTTTTTGACTTGGTTTGAATATGCTCCAGCTGATGCAGCTGCTTTTGAAGAACTTTTAGAAGCACTTCGTAAAACAGAAGAATGGAGCTATGTAGACAGGGAAATTGATATTAGATTGGTCAGAATATAAACGATAATCTGGCGTAGAAAGATGAATTATTTGCGAATGTTATCACTTCATAAAGTCTTGGACTTTGATTTTTTTTCGGTTTAAGATCGATTTTTACTTCCTCAAAATCGGAGACTTTACAGAGCCTGGTTATTTCGATTTTTCAATTATATTTTCATCAAGTCCTGTCGCATCTATATACATTTCGTTAAATTCTTCTGAATCTACTAATGAAATTCCTCCAAATGGATTTAACTCAATACTATTCAATAAAACTTTAAAATTGTAATTGACACTATTAGCATTTCCATATTTATTAGTAAGTTTTTGAATGTCTTTTTTAAATTGTGTATAGTTTTCATTTGCAAAAAAATCACTGCCGATTACGCCCATACTTTCGTCAATATTTTTAAAATTAACGAATTCAATTTTTTTATTATCTATAAATACGAATCCTTTCATAAGTTTTGATAGTTTGATGTATAATATTTCTAAAATGATTTATAACCCATAAATATAATCGCCTTTATAAGTCATCAGTATTTATTTCAATCTCAAATATACACTTAAATTAATTTCATTATTTATTATATACCATTACAAACAAAACCGCAAACTCACAGCTTTAAAATCTGTGAATTTGCGGTTAAATAATTTTTGTAGCTTCTACACAAGACGTAAAACCGTTGTAGGCAGAGTTACGTCTGTGTATGAAGTAAAAACTTTCTAGAGGAATTGAAAGTTTTGCTACTCTTTTTTAAATGAAGTTTACTCGTGTGTTTATTAACAATTTTTTTAACCCAAATAACGCATTTAAAAAAGTATGTTTTTTATTTCTTACGTTCCATTTCTCGTGATAGCGTAGGTTGTTTTTCGTTCATAATTTTGGTTATGGTAAAGTGCATCCAAATCAAACAAACAGCTGATAATATCAAAATAAATATCCAAGAACTTGACCAAATTCCAGTAGATGTCAATAAATATCCAAATATAATTGGTCCGAAGAAACCTCCTAATCCACCAATCATTCCAACCATTCCTCCAACTACTCCTACTTCTGTTGGGAAATATTCTGGAATGTGTTTGTAAACCGCAGCTTTACCAATTCCCCAAGAAATACCAATCAAGATTACTAAAACTAAATATACCCACATATTAGCATCAAAATGAATTTGTGTAATTCCTTTGGCTAATAATTCCTTTTTCTTTACCTCTTGATTTTGTGTTACCACAATTTCTTGCCAAGAGTTTTTTGTAGGGAAAATTGAATTCTCGGCAGGTTTTTCAATTTTTTTATTAATAGGAAAGTCTTTGTCTCCTACTGTTACATTCGTTTCAGAAATCGAGGTTATAATCCCTTTTTTGCCAGCCATAACACCAGGTCCTGCTGTTGTGATATCCATTTTTGGAATCATCAATAAAGCACTCAAAATTACAGACGAACCTAAAACCCAATACATCACTTTTCTTGCCCCAAATTTATCAGATAAATATCCTCCAAATGCACGAATCACTCCAGATGGTAAACTGAACATAGTGGCAAACATACCTCCCATAACTAAACTGGTTTGATATACGTTCATAAAGTTTGGTAACAACCATTGTGAGTAGGCAACGAAACATCCAAATACTAAGAAGTAATAAGCTCCAAATCTCCAAACTCTCGCACTTTTTAAAGATTGAAGCATTTGAGAAACTGTTTTTGTTTGGTTCTCTATTTTTTTGTTTTTTGCAAAAACTAAGAAGATAACACCAATAATTACTAAAGCAGCACCATATAGTATGGGTAATAATTTCCAACCATTTTGTGGGTCTTCAATTGAAAAATGATTCAATAGAGAAGGTGCAAGAAATGTAGTTATCGCTGCCCCTGCATTTCCCATTCCAAAAATTCCCAAGGCTCTACCTTGCCATTCTTTTGGGTACCAAATAGAGGTATATCCAATTCCAACGGCAAAACTTGTCCCTACCATACCAAACAAAAAGCTTAGAAGGGCAAACATGAAAAAACTATCAGCTAAAGGAAGTAGAAACAAAGGAATAGAGCAGAGAAGCAGTAATATTGAGAATACATATTTCCCTCCAAATTTATCAGTTAAAATACCGATTGGTAAACGCATAATAGAACCTGTTAGAATTGGAATTCCAAGAAGCCAGCCCACTTGAACAACACTCCATTTAAAAATTCCATTGTCTACTAAGAATGTAACTAAAACACCGTTTAAAGTCCAACATGCAAAACAGACTGTAAATGCAAGTGTATTTAAAAACAAAATTTTATGGGATTGGGATAAAGAGTTTGAATTTGTCATAATACTTATATTTTTTTTACAAATGTAAGTACTAAAACTCATTAAAAATCTGCGTTTTCGCAGTTTTTGTAAATTAATTAAGTATTTATACTTAATTAATTTAAACAATATACGTAGTTAATTGAAAAATGGAAGGATTCTTCGCTAAAAAAATTATAATAAAGAATATTCAGTTGCTTTATTAGAAAGTTCCATAAGATTTTTTACTTTCAATTTTTTCATCAAATTAAAACGGTGAACTTCTGCGGTACGTTTACTGATGTCTAAAGCTTCTGCGATTTCTTTATTCCCTTTTCCAGATAATAAAAGTTTAAGAATTTCTTTCTCTCTTTTGGTTATCATCATTTCGTCGTCTAATGGTTGTTTTGTTTCCATTACTCCAGACGGATTACTAAGCTGACCAATTAATATAGAAGAGATGTCGCCACTAAAATATTTTCCGCCATTAGCAACGGTATGAACTGCCTTAAGGAATTCTTCTTTGCTTGAACCTTTAAGTAAGTAACCATCGGCTCCTGCTTTGATTGATTTTAACACGTATTCTTCTGATTCATGCATAGAAAGCATAACAATTTTCACCATATTGTTTTGAGCTCTCAATTTTTCAACTACTTCAATACCGGTTAAATTAGGCATACGAATATCTAAAATCAGTAAGTCAGGTTTTACTGTTTCTACAATTTTTAGGGCTTCTAAGCCGTCTGTAGCTTCGCCTACTACTTCTATGTTGGCTTCGTTTTCTAATAATGATTTGATACCATCTCTTACAAATACATGATCATCTGTTAGAACAACTCGAATAGTATTACTCATAACTTACTTAATTTTGAAATCTGATTATTACGTATATTAACCTAAAAGTTAAGGCTAAGATACGTATTCTAATGAAATTATTTTATTTGGATTGAAAAAAGAATGAATTTTGTAAATTTCCTATGATTATATAGGAATATTAAAAGTGATACGAGTTCCTTCACCTGGAATCGAGTTAATAAAAACCCGTCCATTAATATATTGAATCCTTTCTTTCATGAAAAGCAATCCCATTCCGGACTCGCTGTTTCTCTTTTTCTCGACAGTATTAATATCAAATCCTTTTCCGTTATCATCAATCGTAATACTTAAAATAGAATTGCTATGTGACATTTGTACAATTATATGCGAAGATTCGGCGTATTTAAGTGCATTGTTAATAGCTTCCTGAGTGAGTCGATAGATGTTGATTTCAATTAAAGAATCTAATCGTTTATCAAAGTGGGTCTTATTATAAAAAAGAATATTTTTCCCTGTCAATTTTGATAATTCCTGAGTGAGTTTTGCAATAGAGGAAACAATCCCATGATCGCTCAATTCCGGAGGCATTAAGTTGAATGTGGCGGTACGAACTCCTTTTATAATGTCAAGAGATAATTTTTTCAGGTATTCTATTTTTTGGGCTGCTTTTTCTTTATCATCCAGATTGATACTTTCTAAGCTGAATTTTAAGCCGGTAAGCATTTGCCCAATTCCATCATGAATTTCTCTGGCAATCCTATTTTGTTCGTTTTCCTGATTTTCGACAATTTTACTCGAAATAATCTTTTGCTGATTGATTTTGTCAGTAACATTTTCGGTATTCAATCGTTCAACTTCCTGTTCCGCTTTTTTGCGTTCGGTGATGTCAAAACAGATAATCAATAATTCAGATTCTTCTTTTTTTATAGTCACAGGAACCATCGATAAGTCGAGCCAGATAGATTCTCCATTCCTATTGGTAATATTAAGTTCTCCTTGCCAGCCACTGCGTTGTTTTTCGGCAATAATCCTGTCAATTACGATTTGCTCTTTTTCTATTGGAGTCAAAACCTGAGAAAAAGTCTTGTCAGAAATAAATGGGTTATACTGAAGTAATTTTGAGAATTTTTCACCAATATGGATTACAGTACCATCAGGGGCAACACGGCAATAGAGCAATGTATTCTCCATGGCATAATTGAGCGATTTTAATTCTTTAACAGAATTTTCTTTTATTACACTAATTATTTCCGTGTTGTAAGCGAGTTTTAATGCCTTTTTTTCAGAAGATGAAAGTTTAGAAATAAGTTTTTCTACTTTTTGATTTGTAGGCTTAAAGATGAACAAAAATTCCAGTAATAAAACCAACAACGTAAATACTAAAATCGCATACTCCGTTTTACTTTGCAATGTCACTTTTTCTAGCGCCTCTTTGTCGTATTCATCAACAATTTGGTTCATTTTAGAAAGAAAAATCACTTGGTTTTCAAGAATGGCTTGAACTAATTTTTGATTTTCGGATTTCTTTGTATTTAGTTTTTTATTTTCTAAAAAATGGGTTGTAGCATTAACAATACTGTCAAAATTAGGTTTGATTGCCTTAAATAATATTGAAAGGGTTGCGCTTTTTTCTTTTGGAAAACCAAGACTGTCATTTCCTTTTTCTAAATTGAAATGAGTAGTTTTCCATAGTGAAAGCGTTTCGTTAATGCTGTTGATTTCGTCATTTTTTTTGGCAGTATCCGTTACGAAATTTAAAATTAAAACTTCTTTCGTCAACTTTTGGCTCAACATTCTTTGCTTTCCCGAAATATTGATTATTCGGGAATCACTCAGTTGGCTGTTAAGATTGTATTGTATCAATAACTGGCTTAACAATACTGTAATAGCAATGGTTAATAAGGCAAAAAGATATAATCTCCTTAAGTTTTTAAATGAAATAGTATCGATAGATGGTCCTTTGGAGTTTTTTTTCATAACGAAATCAAATTACAATCCAAGAGCCTCTTTTATCAATTCAAGATTCGTAGCACTGTAACTGATTTTTAAGGCTTCCTGATGTCCTTTTTCAGACATTTTATTCCAAGTTTTCAGAATGATATTTTTCATTTTTTCCCTGTCGTGTTTGTGAACAAAAGGGTCTAGGTAATACTCCAGAAACACTAAGCAAATTACATCTTCTAAAAGCTGTGTTTCCTCGTCTTTTTTAAGTAATTTTTTTTCAATCAGAAAAGAAACTCTTGCGATAAATTCCTCACTGTAGCCCGCTTTTTCTAAAATAACGGCGGTTGTTTTGGCATGGAATTTTTTCAAATCTTCGCGCCATTTTAAATAACCTACACGATCCATAGGGTAAGAATCCCGTGCTATTTTCCATCGGCAAATGTGTTGTGCTTTAGAGGCAATTTGAACTGCTTCTGAGGCATTTGGATGAAAATCCATCAGCCTTTCGTACATTCGATTCGAATATAATAATTCCTTTGGATAGCTTGTGGATTGATATGTTTCGTGATTTGGATCTTGAGCATTCTCTGCATCAATCCATGTACTGGCGTTCTGAAATGGTGTCATTGTAGTTTGAAATGATTATGTTTTCAAAGATACATAATTATTCCAAAAAGCCAACGAATACTTCATTATCCACAATTTTAACAGGATAGGTGGCGATTGAATAATCATCTCCATTAAGATTAGAACCGTCTGTAAGTGAAAATGTTTTCTTGTGCATCGGGCATGCAATTTTAGGAATATCATCAGTCGAGCCAATCATGCCTCTTGAAAGTACCATTTCCATTTTATGGGGACAAACATTTTGACAAGCATACCATTCGTTTCTGCGTGAGAAATTGATAACTGCAATTTGTTTGTTTTTGTATTTGATGCATCCACCGCCTTCAGTTGGGAAATCACTCGTTTTTCCAGCTTTGAACCAAACTTTTACATCGTTTAATTGAACCGTTCCGTATTGATTTAGAATATCTTCCATAATGTGTATTTTTATATTTTCCATCACTTCAACAACTTTTGTAACTAATGCGAAATATTTAAATGAAACTGCTGAAGTTGAGATGGAAAATGGATTATAATTATTTGCTTTTTATTACCAAGGTCTAGGCATTTTTTGATCTCTTACTGGTACAAATTCAATATTGTCGTCTCTCTCGTCAGAATTTGTGAAATGTCTAAAACGTTTTTGCAATTCAGGATTTTCAATAACTTGAGTCCATTCACATTCGTAAGTATCTACTAAACCTTGCATTTCTACATCCAATGCATTAGCAATTCCCAAGCTGTCTTCAATTACTACTTGTTTCAAGTAATCTAGTCCGCCTTCCAGTTTTTCTAGCCAAGTAGAAGTTCGTACTAATGGTCCTGCTGTACGGATATAAAACATCAAGAAACGGTCTAAGTATTTCAAACAAGTTTCTTTGTCAACTTGTTCTGCAAATAAAACAGCGTGTTTTGGATTTGCTCCTCCATTACCACTGATATATAGATTCCAACCTCCGTCTACGGCAATAACTCCAAAATCTTTTCCTCTAGCTTCTGCACATTCTCTAATACAACCTGAAACCCCTCCCTTTATTTTATGAGGTGAACGTAATCCTTTGTATCTGTTTTCCAGTTCAATAGCAAAAGTGGTACTGTCATCCATTCCATAACGACACCAAGTATTCCCTACGCAGCTTTTTACGGTACGTAATGATTTACCATAAGCATGCCCACTTTCAAAACCACTGTCGATAAGTATTTTCCAAATTTCAGGTAAGTCATTTAATTCGGCACCAAATAAGTCGATACGTTGTCCTCCTGTAATTTTGGTATATAGATTGTATTTTAAGGCTACTTCTCCTAAAACAATTAATTTCTCGGCTGAAATTTCCCCACCTGTAACTCTAGGCACGACAGAGTAGGTACCGTTACGTTGAATATTAGCTAAGAATCTGTCATTTGAATCTTGTTCAGTAACATGTTTGTTTGCAGTATCATTATATATACTGGAGAATATGGAAGATAAAACCGGTTTGCAAACCTCACATCCATCTCCTTTTCCAACAGTTCCTAATACTTCATTGTGGTTGGTAAATTTATTGATTTTTACGATATCATACAGTTCTTGTCTGCTATAAGCAAAATGCTCACAAACCACATCTTTGACTTCTTTTCCTAATGATTTTTGGGTTTCTTTTACTAAATCTACGACCATTGGTTTACATCCACCACAACCCGTTGTTGCTTTGGTCAATTTCACTACATCTGAAAGAGTTTCGCAAGTACCGTCTGTGATAGAACAACAAATACTTCCTTTGGTAACATTTTCACAAGAACAAATTACGGCAGTGTCCGGCAAGTCCATTGCACTTCCCATAGTAGAACTTTCTCCTCCTCTTGAACCCAAAATCAAATCTTCTGGATTTTTAGGCAATTTCATGGCGTTGCTATAAATTTGGAACAATCCATTATAATCACTTGAATCACCTACCAATATTCCTCCTAAAAGTGTTTTTCCGTCTTTGGTAACATTGATTCTTTTGTAAATTCCACTAAATTTATTTTCGTAAACAATGGCGGTCACATCCTCATTTTCTATAAAAGGATCACCAAAACTCGCAACTTCAACACCAATTAATTTTAATTGTGTAGACATATCGATGGTTTCCCTCATCGTTTTTGCCCCTTTTAAGATTTGTTCAGCGGCTACATCGGCCATTTCATAACCCGGAGCTACAAGACCATAAATCATGTGATTGTAAAGTGCTACTTCTCCAATCGCATAAATGTAGGGGTCAGAAGATTGCATCTTGTTATTTACTACAATTCCGCCTCGTACGCCTACTTCAAGTCCGGAAACTCTTCCTAGTTCGTCTCGTGGCTTAATCCCTGCAGAAATTACCAACATGTCTACTTTTAGAAGGTTTTCACCTTCAAACATCATTCCTGTTATGGCATTTTCACCAGCGATATATTGTGTTGATTTATTAAGGTGTATGCTAATATTGAGTTCCTCAATTTTGGATTGTAACATATCACTGGCGCCTTTGTCCAGTTGTCTTGGCATTAATCGAGGTGCAAATTCCACTACATGTGGATTTAATCCTAAATCATACACCGCTTTAGCAGCTTCTAATCCTAATAATCCACCACCAAGGACGGCAGCTTCAGTAGCACCATTTTGCTTTATTTTTTTGGCGTAAGCCATGATCGCATCTAGATCTTCAATAGTCCTGTACACAAAAACACCTTCTTTATCTACCCCTTCAATTGGCGGAACAAAAGCGGCTGAACCTGTAGCTAAAACTAAGTAGTCATAAGCATGCGTTTTTTCTAAATGGGTATGTATTGTTTTTTGCTCTCTATTAATATCAGTGATTAATTCAGAGGTATTTAGGATAATATTATTTTCTTCGTACCAATTTGATGTTGATAATGATAAGTCATCAGCGCTTTTACCCGCAAAGTATTCACTCAAGTGAACTCTATCGTATGCGCGTCTTGGCTCCTCTCCAAATACGGTGATTTGATATTCTTCTTGTCCTGATTTTGCAATGAATTTTTCACAAAACTTGTAACCTACCATGCCGTTTCCGACTACTATTACTTTAATCATAATCTCATTAATTAAGTATTATTACGCAAATATAAGTATTAATACTTAATTAATATACTTAATTCTATGTTTTTGAAATTAATTAGTAATTCTTCAAAAAAGGGTGTTTTAAATAGGGTATTTATAATTAAAGCCTTGTTTTGTTGAAAAAAATATTCTGTATTTAAGGGGCAAATAATATTTGGACAAAAAAAGCTCCCAAAATGTGTTTGAGAGCTTTGTGTTAATTTAAAACGGTGTACTTGTATTTTGAAATTTTTATTTTTAAAATTACTTAGATTGATAGTATTTTTTTCTTAACCAAAAGGCCACATTTACTAAAATTATTAAAGCCGGAACTTCTACTAATGGACCAATAACTCCAGCAAATGCTTGTCCGCTATTGATACCGAAAACGCCAATGGAAACGGCTATAGCCAATTCAAAATTATTTCCCGATGCAGTGAATGATAATGCTACAGCATCTCTATAATTAGCACCAATTTTTTTTGAAATAAAAAACATCAGGAAAAACATAATGGTAAAAAAAATGACAAGCGGAATGGCAATTCGAATTACATCCAGTGGCAAATCAATAATCATTTCACCTTTTAAACTGAACATGACAACGATTGTAAAAAGTAAAGCAATCAACGTAATTGGAGAAATAAATGGAATAAATTTTTGATTGAACCATTTGTCACCAATGTACTTCTTAATGGCATAGCGGCTAATAACTGCCAATGTAAATGGAATTCCTAAATAAATTCCCACTGTTGTAGCAATTTGGGCAACCGTAATATTTAATTCAAAGCCTTTTATTCCAAATAATGGCAACATGATTTCCAAATAAAAATAGGCATATAAACCAAAAAAGAACACTTGAAGCAAACTATTAATTCCGATTAATCCAGCTGTTAATTCCCTATTTCCTTCGGCTAATTCATTCCAAACAATTACCATTGCAATGCAAGGTGCAATCCCAATTATGATTAAACCGGTCATGTATTCTGGATAGTCTTTCAAAAAGAAAGTGGCTAATAAAAACATTAAAAACGGACCGACAATCCAAGTGATTAAAAAAGAGGCAGTCAGTAATTTTGGCTTTTCAAACATTAAAGGAATTTTTGAAAAATCAATTTTAGTCAATGGCGGATACATCATCACTATTAATCCAATTGCCAGAGGAGCATTGGTCGTCCCACTCGAAAAGGAATTGATAAAACCACTGCTTGACGGAATAAAGTAGCCGATGGAAACACCAATTGCCATTGCCAGAAATATCCAAAGTGTCAGGTAATTATCGAGAAAGTTTAATCTTTTTTTAGCTGTCATTAGTATGATTTTATTTGGGAGAATACATAGCACATTTCGGTTGCAATTTGCAAACTGCGTTCCTGATATTTTTCTGCTTGTTGGGGTGTATTGTCAAATGCTTTTGGATCTTCAAATGTGATAGGAATACGCATTTCAGCACCTGCAATAAACGGACAACTGCCATCAGCTTGCGAACAAGTCAGTATTGCTGCAAACTCACTTTGCGGATTAAAATCGTCATCATAAGTTTTTGAAAAACCAATAATGGGATGCTCATTGTCAGCATATTTTATGGCATAAATTGGATTATTTCCTGTTGCAATAGTTTTAATTTTAAAACCAGATTGTTCTAGCGCTTTGGCAGCCATAGGAAATAAAGCCGTTGCTTCAGTACCACCAGAATAGCAAAATACATTTTGGATATTATAGTGTGCGGCTGCTGTTTGTGCCCAAACTTGCGATAAATGACTTCTTCTTGAATTGTGTGTACAAATCAAATTCAGCCTAATTTCTTGTTGGTTAGTAACTTTGTTTTGGATAAAATCAATAAGCGGCTGCAAAATAATTTTGCGTTCTGCTGCGATGGTTTCAAAATCAAAAGCACGGATTACTTTTTCGATTGCTGGAAATACGATAGTTTTGGTTAAATTCATTTTATAGTTTTAAAAATTAACAACAGCCGCCTCCAGGAGTACAACAGCTTGATTGTGTTGGGATTTCGGATAATTTTACTTTTTGTTTTTCTGCAGGAATGCCACATTGATCTTGTGCTAAACAAGCTGTTTGTTTGTTTAAAAGAGTGAATGCTGTTCCGTTGAAACCAATGTCGTATTTTCCAATAGTTTCTGATTGGAATTCAACTTCAACTTCATAATCTTCGATTCCTAACACTTTTTCTGAAAGGGCGATGATATCTAAAAGTATTTGTGGTTTTAGGCGGTGTTCGAAGTCATTGGCATCCCATAATTGGAAATTTACTACGGTTTCTTTTCGAACTTTTCCACCGCAATCAATAAAGTTTTTAGTGATTAAACCCACTTCGGTTACATGAAAATGTTCTGGAACAAAAGTTCCGTTTGGCAATACAAAAGCAACATTGTCTAACGTGCTCAACTGTTTTTTTATTTCTGATAGTTTCATAATGAATATAATATTTTTTTTTAACGGAATATGGTATCGCCATTCCTATATTATTATATTATTTTTTTTGAGTTATGGCGATTTCATGATTCTTGTAATTTAAAAATTAGCAACATTGATTTTTTTTATTTTCTAAATAGGTATTAACGTGTTGAAAAAAGCTTTTTATTTTATTAAAACCTTTTTCGTTAAGGCAATAACAAATGGCATTTCCTTCAAAATTGCCTTTAATAAGTCCGGCATTTTTTAGTTCTTTCAAGTGCTGGGAAACGGTAGGTTGTGCCAAAGGCAGTTCGTTTACGATATCACCGCACACACAACTATTTACTTTTATGAGGTGTTCTATTATGGCAATTCGGGCAGGATGACCTATGGCTTTCGCCAAAGTTGCCAATTCGTTTTGCTCATCTGTGAAATGTTCTGATTTAGTAATACCCATCGCTATATATTTATATTGCAATATTACGATATGGATAAATAAAAACCAAATTTGAAATACTAATTTTTGTTTAAATTTTTAATTGGCTCTTGCTAATAGTACGCAAGCATTTTGAAGTTGGTCTTGCTAAGGATATGGTTTTCAAGTAAAATTTAAAATGTATTGGAAATAAAAACCTATGAAGAAACTACAGTTTTGATACATATAAAAATAGAACACAGATAACACGGATCGAACAAATTAACACCCATTTAAATTTGTTCTTTTCTATTTTAATTAAAAAAGTCGTGTTCCGAAGTGTCATAATCATGATGGATTTTTCATGTTATAATCAAAAAAATCTGTGACAATCCGTCTAATCTGTCAAATCTGTGTTCTATTTTACTGTATGAAAATCTGTGTCCACACAAACAATAGCTGAAGAAATGGTTTCTAACCTTCTTTTTAAAATACGCTTCTGATTTTTATATATCATTTGATTCACATCCATTTCGATAGAAAATCAATCAATTCTTCTCTTAATTCTTTAAATAATTTTTCAAAAACGACGATACTTTCTCGGTGCTTTTTATGGTCTGAAAATTTTTCATGATCAATACCGTTAGGATTATCAAGAGCTGCTGCTTCAAGATATGATTCGTGACTTTTAATATCATGAGATAAAATGTCAATTTGTTCCTTTTGAATAATTAGCTGATTATTAAAATGATCTGCTAAAGAACGAACTTCATTAGAAG
>JBJOQF010000093.1:0-10546 GCA_046050185.1 Bacteroidota bacterium | reverse complement strand
ATTTTTTAGGTTTCCCAACATCATATAACGAATATGAGAAAGAATTAGTAAAAATTGACCGTTTTCAATTCGAAAATAATATATAATATCCTTTAATAAAAACACAAATATAATGAGTAGTTCATAATTTAAACAAATACAAAGACCTGTTGGAAAACTGGAATTAAAAATTACTCCTCATTAAAAAATGAATATTTTAAAATAAAAATAGCATTAACTAATCCTTGTTTCTTATTGAAAACTCTTTTTTACTTATGAAAAACAAACTTTTTACCTACGAAAATAAACTTTTAGTATTAATGAGCATCACCTTTGGATTGGTGTTCGTTGATAGAATGGCACTGACCTACCTATCTCCATTTCTAATAAAAGACTTGAAATTAAACAATGCACAACTCGGAATGTTGGTTTCTGGATTATCCCTTACTTGGGCGATTTCGGGATACTTATCAACTTCATGGGCCGAAAAAAACAATAAGAAAAAGGTTGTTTTTGTTGGCGCTGTTGTTTTATTTTCACTTTCCTCCATCAGCTCTGCGTTGGCAACTACTTTTACAATATTACTCGTGACTCGTTTGCTTATGGGACTTTCAGAAGGGCCAACTTTACCTTTAATCCAGTCCTTTATTGCCAAAGAATCTTCTAAAAATCGTTTGGGATTTAACATGGGTTTTCTACAAAGTTTTGGCTCAACGCTATTTGGTTTTATGATTGCTCCTGTCGTATTGGTGCTTTTAGCCGAAAAATTCGGTTGGCGATCAGCTTTTTTAATTGCAGGAATTCCCGGTTTAATTATAGCTTTTGTCAATTGGAAATTTTTAAGAAAAAGTACTGTTGAAAATACCATTGAAAACACACAAAAATCAGAAGATAAAAGTTTATCATTTAAAGAAATATGGAAATATAGAAATATGCGAATCGGTATATTGATAAGTTGTTGCATGATGACTTGGCTTAATTGCAACATAGCCTTCCTGCCTAAATATTTTATCGAAGAACAACATATTACTGAAGGAGAAATTGGAACTATCATGGGACTTATGGGGCTATCTTCTCTATTATCCGGAATTATAATCCCTACTTTATCTGACCGTTTTGGGCGTAAACCGTTTGTAATCATTTTTGCTTTTGTTGGCGTTTTTTACCCTTTAGCTATCCTTTATCTTCAAAATTCAGGCTTTCAAATTCCAGTTATGTTTATCACTTATTTCTTTTTTGGGGCATTCCCCGTTGTTTTATCTGCTATCCCTTCGGAAATAATTCCGATGCATTCTACTGGTAAAGCCATAGGAATGTTAGGTGGTGCAGGAGAAATTGTAGGTGGTATGATTGCGCCATTAGTTGCTGGTATATTAGCTGATAAATATGGGATTTCGATTCCATTTTATGTAGCTGGTTTTGCCGCTTTAGTAGCAGGAATAGCCTCTTTTATGTTGATTGAAACAAAAGTAAAAACGAATACAATTACAAACTAATACAATGACATCAAAAAAATACAATCAAAGACTTTTAGGTAAAACAGCCATTGTTACTGGTATTGGGGCGGGTATTGGAAAAGGGTGTGCACTGCTATTTGCTCGAGAAGGAGCCAA
Source organism: Bacteroidota bacterium (assembly GCA_046050185.1). Classification (GTDB taxonomy): domain Bacteria; phylum Bacteroidota; class Bacteroidia; order Flavobacteriales; family Flavobacteriaceae; genus Flavobacterium. The sequence goes on along the minus strand of JBJOQF010000093.1, from coordinate 8,954 downwards.
TGTTTTTGGCTGTGATATTAATGCCGCTGCTGCCGAAGCAACTCTTGAAATGGCTCGTAATGAAGGTTTATCTATGCAAAGTTATCATCCTTCGGACCTGACCAAAGAAAAAGACGTAGCCCTATTAATGGAAAAAGCTGTTGAGGCTTTTGGAGGTATCGATATTGTTGTAAATGCTGCTGCTTTTTGTGCTTTTGAATGGATTGAAGATTTAGATTATGAAACCACTTGGAAAAAAAGTATTGCAGGAGAATTAGACATCGTGTTTTTGAGTTGTCAAAAAGCTTGGAAATATTTAAAAATAAACGGAGGTTCTATAATCAATTTTGCTTCCGCAAATGCCAGACAAGCGTTAAAAGGTTCTCCAGCTTTGGTGCATTGTGCAACAAAAGGAGCCGTTTATTCCATGTCAATACAAATGGCAATGGAAGGTGGTCCACACAAGATTCGGGTAAATACCATTTCTCCGGGGCTAGTCCATACAGAAGCCACTTCCCATTTAGTCAATGACCCTGAGATTAGACCTTTTCTAAACGACAAACACATGATTGGTCGAATTGGTTCTCCTGATGACATTGCTTACGCCGCTTTGTATTTAGCTTCTGATGAATCCAGTTGGGTTACAGGAGCCGATTTTCCCATTGATGGTGGGGCATCCAAATGGTAGTTAAAATACTAAAATAGCATCATTATAAAAATTAGTATTCTTTTTAATAAAGATTTAAAAGCAAATGAATTTCAAAGGTAAAATATATTATAAAGGAGATGCTGGTTACGAAGAAGCCAGAGTAGGCAGAGTCTTCAATCACCTCCGTCCAAATCGATATCCGGTTGCCATTTTCTTTCCAGAAAACGCTGACGATGTTGTTGCAGCAGTAGAATTCGCCAATGAAAAATCATATAAAATAGCCACCCGTTCAGGAGGTCACAGCTGGGCAGTATGGAGTGTGCGGGATGAAGGTATTTTATTGGATTTAAAACATTTGAATTCCATATCCTTAAATAAAGCGACTGGTATTGTAAGTGCTGGCCCTGCAACCAAAGGAGGACAGGAATTGGCACCGTTTTTAAAAGAAAATGATTTGTTTTTTGCAGGAGGACATTGCCCTACCGTAGGCATTGGTGGTTTTTTATTACAAGGCGGACAAGGTTGGAATGCCCGTGGTTGGGGTTGGTCTGCGGAGCAAATTGAATCGATTGATGTGGTAACTGCCAATGGTGAATTAGTCAAAGCGGATGCTAACCAAAACTCAGATCTTTTTTGGGCTGCACGAGGCGCAGGTCCAGGTTTTTTTGGTGTTGTTACCTGCTTTCATTTAAAGACTCGCCCACTCCCAAAAGCGCTAACTGCCAGTACGTATGTATATCCCGCTGACGTTTGTGAAGGCGTATTGCATTGGCTGCAAACCATGCATACTACTATTGCTAATACCGTTGAAATCGTGGCTGTAGGTCAAACATTTGAGTTTGGAACAGGAATGGTCGTTCATGCGATGGCATTTGAAAATACACCAGAAGCCGCCCAAAAAGCACTTGCCCCGTTTGAAGAATGTCCTTTTTTATCCAAAGCTATCGTTCGAAAATTTGCTTTACCTACCACTTTGGCGGCTGAATATGAAGTACAAGTCAAAAACAATCCTGAAGGACACCGATGGGCAGTAAGCAATGCGTGGTTAAAAGGAAATCCCGATCAAGTAGCGCCAATAATTAAGGATAGTTTTATAAAATTACCCAACGAAAAAACATTTACACTTTGGTTTAGTATGGCTCCTTTGCGTCCCTTGCCAGATATGGCTTTTTCACTTCAAACGGATATTTATTTAGCGATTTATACACTTTGGGAAACAGAGGAAGAGGACGAAAAGTGTAAAACTTGGCTGAACGAACAAATGAATAGAATAGAAAAAGTAACCGAAGGACAATATCTTGGTGATTCTGATTTTACGAAGCATCAACGAAAATTTATATCCGATGCAAATTTCACAAAACTACAAGCAATCCGAGCCGAAAGAGATCCAAAAGGATTATTTCATTCTTATTTGGCAAAATCAGATGTGCCATTAAACAAAAATGAGTTCGAATAAAATGAGTACAATCCATTTAAAAGCACATCATGTAGGAATTAGTATTGCTAACATGCAAGAAGCAATCGCTTGGTACCAACAAAATTTAGATTTTGAGTTTTGTTGGGAAAAAGATTTTCCTGAAATAAAAACCAAAATTGCGTTTCTGCAACATGGTGATTTTAAAATCGAATTATTTGAACATTATGAAACTGAGGCTATGCCGGAAGCACGAAAACATCCGCTGACAGATATGCGCCAACAAGGAACAAAACATATTTGTTATGAAGTGGAATCGGGTTTAACAGCTCTATTCGAACGCTTTAAAAATACTGGAGTTGATATTGTAATGGGGCCATTATTGAGTCCTCCAAAAGATGCCATGATGGGATTCATAAGAGATAACACAGGGAATTTAATTGAGATTATTGAACTATTATAAAAATTATCATGAAAAAAATTATTACCACCATAAGCTTAATTCTCCTTTCGGGAATTGCTGTAAAAGCACAAAAAAAAGATCCTTTTTTATGGGGAGTAGCTTCTGCTGCTTATCAAGTGGAAGGAAATTATCAAGCGGATGGAAAAGGCGAATCGAAATGGGATTTTTTAGCAAATAAAGTAGGTGTAACTCAATTTCTAATTGGTCAAAAACAAACAGGAAATGTTGCCATCAACATGTATGACAGAACACAATACCTGAAAGATATTGAACTGATGAAAAAATTAGGGGTAAACTCCTATCGATTTTCATTGGACTGGAGCCGAATTATCCCTGATGGAACTGGAGCGGTAAACGAAAAAGGCTTGGCTCATTACGGCCTTCTTATCGATGATTTAAAAGCGGCTGGAATTGAACCTGTTATTACGCTGTATCATTTTGATTATCCCTTTGCTTTAGTACAAAAAGGAGGATGGAGCAATCCAGAAATGATTAATTGGTATAAAAATTATGCTAAAATAGTCTTAGAACGTTACGGCAAAAAAGTCAAACATTTTATCACTTTTAATGAACCTTATATCGAATTCTTTGTTGCCGAATATCTTATGAACATGGAACAAAGTAAAGAACCGGCTGTCACCCGTTTTGCTAGAGGAATGATGAAAGCACACCGTCAGATGGTCGCCAGTGCCGAGGTAATCAAAATGTATCACGAAATGAATTTAGGCGGAAAAATAGGTATGACTTTCAATTTTTCTCCTTGCTCCCCACTCGACCCTAACAACCCAAAAGATGTAGAAGCATCGGCATTACAGGAGAAATTATTAAATACAGTTTTTCTTGATGGATATTTCAAAGGTACTTATCCAAAAGAAGTGGTCGATCTTTTCACCAAATACGATCCTGCATTCCAACCAACGGCTGCCGACATGAAAATTCTGGCAGCAAACAAACCTGATTTCTTAGGGATTAATTTTTATGCCCCAGCTTTGGTAAAACACGATGCTGCAGAGCCTTTTGAAACGAAATGGATGGATGTAAACACAGACAAAGTTAAATCACACAACGGTCCTGTAAGACCCGAAGAACTGTGCAAGTTCCTTGTTAAAATAAAAAAAGAGTATAATAATCCAGAGATTATGATTACCGAAAACGGAGCTGGGTTTGAAGGAGAAGACATCAAAGAAAATCCAATAGTCAAAGACCCTTTAAGGGCAGATTATATCAAACGTCATACTGAAGCAGTTCTAAAAGCCAAAAAAGAAGGTGTTCGAATGATTGGCTATTTTGCCTGGAGCGGTTGGGATAATTTCGAATGGGTTTTTGGTTACACCAAACGTTTCGGATTGATTTATGTTGATTTTGAAACTCAAGAGCGTATCCCAAAACAAAGTTATTATGAATATCAAAAATTAATTAAAGAGTATAAAAATCAATAATTAACACCATTACTGTATAAAAATAGTTCTATATCAATTCGAACACAATATTACTAAGTTAATAATTCGTTAGTTCGAGTGTTTTATTAAAATGTAATAGCTTTTTAATAAAATGTATCGAGAACACTACTTCGTATAAACTTCTCGATACAATTTTTAATAGTAAAGCTTTCGCATTACTATTAAAAACCACTCGAAGTGACGCTGAAACGCATTAACTTGATAACATTTTGATAGATAAAAAAATGGACTAAATAATACGTTTAAATGATATAACACCAATCCTAATGAAAAACAAAATCTTATTAGTAGTATTATTTATTGCATTTATTTCAAATGCACAAAAAACGATTCCGCTATATCAGGGAAAAGCATCCGGTTCAGAAAACTGGAATTGGCAGGAAAAAGAAATGTTTTCAGAAATTTTTCAAACTCAAGTGGTGTACAATGTTTCCCAACCGACACTTACGATGTATGCGCCGAACAAAGCCTTGGCAAACGGAACCGCAGTAATTGTTTGTCCCGGAGGTGGTTTTCATACCTTATCGATAAACAGTGAAGGAATTGAAGTGGCAAAATGGTTAAATTCAAAAGGAATAACTGCTTTTGTATTAAAATATAGACTTGTAAAAAGCGAAACCGATGACCCTGTAAAAGAACTTTTTCCTTTATTCGAAAACAGAAAAAAATTAGATTCCATCAATGCTCCTGTGGTTACATTAGCCATTGCCGACGGATTGACAGCGATACAATATGTGAGAGACCACGCAGCTGAGTTTAACATTGAGAAAAATAAAATTGGAATTATAGGTTTCTCAGCAGGAGGAACAGTAGCTGCAGGTACAGTTTTCAATTCGAAAGGAAGTAATCGACCAGATTTTGCAGCACCGATATATGCTTATACTGGAGCCTTAAAAAATACGGCTGTTCCTGTTGACGCCCCTCCTTTATTTATCGCTGCAGCTTCAGATGATCAATTGGGATTAGCACCAAATAGCGTAAAAACCTATAGCGATTGGTTGGTCGCAGGAAAATCAGCAGAATTGCATATGTATTCTAAAGGAGGACATGGTTTTGGAATGCGCAAACTGAATTTGCCCGTAGACAGCTGGATCGACCGTTTTGGAGAATGGTTAAAACTACAAGGAATGCTTTAGCATCTGTATAATTTAGAGTCCACATTTTATCTCAAAAATTAGTTTATTTACTATTTAAATTTTACAAAATCTGCCAAATCTGCTAGATCTTCGTTCCATTTTTTAAGAAGATTTTGCAGATTTACACAGATTCAAAAGTGTAAAATCTGTGATAATCCGTTAAATCCGTATAATCTGTATGCTATTTTTAGCCGCTCATATATCATTAGTATACACAATAGTCCAACCATTTTGATAGTTTTAAACATATAAGGCAAATAAGGTTATTTAAGTTGGACTGTTTTAATTTCTACACAGTAATAAAATTCAGGGCTAGCATATTTTATTAAAATAAATACTACATCATGAAAAAGTTCCTTTTACTAATTTGTTTTACTTACCTTAACTTGATGGTTTCGGCACAAGAAAAACCGTTACCGCAATTAAACAAGAATAACATAAAACAAGTTATCAAAGCATTAACCCTTGAAGAGAAAGTCAAATTAGTTGTGGGTATGGGCATGTATATTCCAGGAGCTCCAGCAGGTTTATTACCTCCTAATGATCCCGAAGACGACAAAATCACACCGAAAGTTCCGGGTACGTCAGGCAGAACACACGCCATAAACCGTTTAGGAATTCCTAGCATTACCCTATCAGACGGGCCTGCTGGAATTCATTTTATGGATTTAACAAATGCCAAACCCAAATACGCCACAGCCATTCCGATAGGTACTTTATTAGCCAGCACTTGGGATACCATTATGACCAAAAAAGCGGGTGAAATATTAGGTCGTGAAGCTAAGGATTATGGAATCGATATTGTATTGACTCCTGCTTTTAATATTCAAAGAAATCCTTTGGGAGGTCGAAATTTCGAGTACTATTCTGAAGATCCTTTTCTCTCAGGTACTATTGCAGCTGCGGTGACTAATGGTATTCAAAAATACAATATTGGTGTTTCCGTAAAACATTTTGCAGCTAATAATACCGAGACCAATAGAATGAAATTGAACACGATTGTCAGCGAACGTGCCTTAAGGGAAATCTATCTAAAAGGTTTTGAAATAGCAGTCAAAAAATCAAATCCTTGGACGTTGATGACTTCGTATAATCTTATAAATGGCAGCTACACCTCTGAAAGCAAAGATTTGATAAGCACTATTTTACGCAAAGAATGGGGCTTTAAAGGTCTGGTGATGAGCGATTGGTTTGCGGGACAAAATGCAGCAATTTCTCTAGCAGCAGGAAACGATTTACAAATGCCGGGAAGGCCAGATCAAGCACAAACTATTAGCAATGCTGTAAAAAACGGATCGCTTGCTATGAGTGATTTAGATTCGAGCGTAGAACGTGTTTTAAATCTTATTGTAAAAACCATTACTTTCAATAATTATAACTATTCAAATGAACCCGATTTAATGGCAAACGCAGCTGTTTCGAGAATGGTAGCATCAGAAGGAATGGTTTTATTAAAAAATGACAAGGCGCTACCATTACCAAAATCCAGTACGATTGCCTTATTTGGTAACGCTTCTTATGACATTATTGCGGGAGGAACCGGCAGTGGAGATGTAGTAAAAAAATATACGATCTCTCTTGACGAGGGGTTATTGAATTATGGATTCAAACTGCAACAAAATTGCAAGTCTGCTTATGAAGATTACGTAAACTCAGAAAATGCAAAAAAGCCAGCTCCTTCATTTATGGATGTTTTTAATCCTAGTTATATCAAAGAAATGGAAGTTAAAAACGAGATGATTATAGAATCTGCCACTAATTCTGATGTTGCTATTATCACAATTGGCAGAATCTCCGGCGAATCCAAAGACCGTAAAGTAGATAATGATTTCCATTTAACCGATGCTGAAAAACAAACACTTAAAACACTTTCTGAATCTTTCCATGCTAAAAACAAGAAAGTTATTGTGGTTATCAACGCTGGTGGTGTTATTGAAATGGCGAGTTGGAGTCCTTGGGTTGATGCTATTTTGATGGCTTGGCAACCGGGTATGGAAGGTGGTAATGCGATAGCCGATATAGTATCCGGAAAAGTAAACCCATCAGGAAAATTAACAGCTACATTTCCTATTTCCTATACTGACGTACCCTCATCACAAAATTTCCCTGGAAAACAACTTCCACTTAGAGAAAATGAAACTCTCGATCCTGTAATGCCTACTTATCCTGCGGAGATAACTTACGATGATGATATCTATGTAGGTTACCGTTATTTCAACACTAAAAAGGTAAAAACAGCTTATGAATTTGGTTTTGGCTTGAGTTATACCCAATTTGAATACAGCAATATTAAACTCAGTTCTACTGATTTTAAAGATAAAATTACAGTTACCATCACCATAAAAAATAGTGGTAAAACCGCAGGAAAAGAAGTAGTACAATTGTATTTAAGCGCTCCTTCAATAAAATTAAAAAAACCTTCAGAGGAGTTAAAAGGATTTGCAAAAACTAATTTATTACAAGCTGGAGAATCTCAAACTATTAGTTTCCAACTTACTCCTACTGAACTAGCCTCTTATGATCCGGCTATATCATCTTGGATTGCTGAGGCTGGAAAATATACCATTCGAATAGGAGCCTCTTCATTGGATATCAAACAAATAAAAGATTTCAGTCTGAAAAAGGACATCCTAATGAACACAAGTAAAAAATAAAAAATGAAAAAAAACAACTGGTTTATCGTTGTTCTTGTACTATTATTTTGGTCTTGCCATTCCACTAAAATAGTAAAAAACACAGTTCAGCCTGAGCTAGGCCACCGGTCTGTTCATTTATTAAAAATAGATGGATTACAATTCAAAGATTTAAACAAAAACAACCAACTCGATAAATATGAAGATTGGCGACTTTCTGACGAAATTAGAATAGAAGACCTAATTTCTAAAATGACTATTGAAGAAAAAATAGGTTTTATGATCATCAGTACCACTCGTTTGGCAGGTGATTACTCTTTTCAACAAAATGCACCTAAATCTGAAATTACCAGCGGTTTCAATGAGGAAGATTTAGTACAAAACATAAATATGTTTAGTCGTAAACCATTACCTAATCCAACGATGACGGCAGCAGGAACTACTAAAGGGGTTTTGACATACCAGCTGCGGCACTTTATTGCACGAGCGAATACCAGTACTAAAATAATGGCAGACTGGTCGAATAATTTACAAGCTTTGGCTGAAATTTCACGGTTAGGTATTCCTTGTATTGTGGCTTCAAATCCACGAAATCACATCACCGTAGATGCTGCCATAGGCCTGAGTGTAGGAACCACTGTTTTCTCCAAATGGCCGAGTGAATTAGGTCTTGCTGCAATGCGAGATTTAAAACTGACTCGTGAATTTGCTGAAATTGCTGCCAAAGAATGGACAGCTGTAGGCTTGCGAAAAGGATACATGTATATGGCGGACTTAGCGACTGAACCCCGCTGGCAACGCGTAGAAGGTACTTTTGGTGAAGATGCTGATTTAGCTGCCGATATGATTCGTGAAATCGTATTAGGATTTCAAGGAAAGCAACTGAATAAAAATTCAGTAGCCATGACTACAAAGCATTTTCCGGGTGGAGGACCACAAGTGGAGGGACAAGATCCTCATTTTGAATGGGGAAAAGACCAGCATTATCCAGGCGGAATGTTTGATTATCATCTCAAACCTTTCAAAGCGGCCATCGAAGCAGGAACTTCTTCGATAATGCCGTATTATGCAAAACCAATTGGTACACAATATGAAGAAGTCGCTTTTTCATACAACAAAGCAATTATTGATGACTTATTACGCAAAAAACTAGGATTTAAAGGAATTATCAACTCGGATACCGGGCCTATAGACATGATGCCATGGGGCGTTGAAAACCT
>JBJOQF010000092.1:0-3757 GCA_046050185.1 Bacteroidota bacterium | reverse complement strand
GCTAATGTTTTCAAAACTTAATTCTGTCAAAGGATTCATAACTGAGCCTTGATTTTGATAGGTTGCTTGATCTCTGTTTTTAATCCAAGCCGTTTTTATATCATCTCCTTTTCGTATCATATTATTACCGTCTTTTACAATAATTTCAAAATCTACCCAACCATAATTATTACCGCCTTCCATTTGAATACTTTCCAAGACTACTTTGAAATCTTTGTCAATATTTGGATTGTTAGTACAAATTTCACTAGGAATTTCATTGGCATTACAATTGGTAGCCGCAGTATCTCCGTTTAAAAATTTTAAAGAATAACTAATAGGAGCACCTAATTCTAATGGATTTTTTTTGTTAGGATTTGTAATTTCATCAAGCATTTGCTGTGTTTTATCAAAAAGGTCATCATAACCTGTAATGGTTTTAACAGAACCACTTGAACCGTATAAGAACACTTTGTATTCTGTTTTATTCAATTCATTTTTGGTTTGAGTATCTAAATTTGCTTTTACTCCCCAACCCTCGCCGGAAAAAGCCATTTTTAATTCTGTTTCTGATAATTCAGATTCATAAAAAATCAATAAACGTGCTCCATAAGTAATTTTATCCAGTATGACTAAGTTCGGATTTTCATTCTTTTTTGTATCGGTAAAATAATTTTTACCGCTTGTAACTTGTGTTGTAAAAATAGGATAGGTATAATTTACCAGGTATTTATTTTTTTTGGATTTTTCATTGTACCCTAATTTAGCAGCTATATCAACACCATAGCCAGCATAGGAAACACCAGCTGCTAAATTGAATTCTGATTTAGAATTGACTGTTTTTTGTTCATAAAATTGCCCTCTTCCAGCGGGTCTTACTTTAAACGAATTACTAAGCAATTCAGTTTTAGCATCAAATAAGGCTTCGGGGGTTGGTTTAGGAACAGTTATGGATTTTATTCCTTCTATCCCAATAGAGATTGAGTTTCTTGCAGATTCGATAAAGTTTAGATTTCCTTTCTTAAACTCATCAAGATCATAAATTCCTCCCAAACGTAAGTCTGCAATATCATCAGGATTTAAGACATCTTGACTTAAACTGGTTACTTCTAGTTTTCGGTATTCAGTTCTGCAAATCTTATCTCCACTTGTTTTTTCTTTACTGGTGCGAACTATTTTAGAATCAAATTTCACGTTATTCTTTCCATCGCTCGAAGGCAGTGATTTAGTTCTAATAATATTTTTTTCAATACCGCTTAATTTGTAAAGCGCTAATTTTTTTATATCGAATTTAGGTTCAATAGAAGAAATGTTGACATGCCCCAATCTACTATTTTTAACCACTTCAAACTGCCCATTGTTCCAATAAATACTTCCTTTATCAAAAGTATTCATACGCTTCCAACCGGCTTTGTCACTATTCATCTCATCAGAGGTTGGAAATCCCAACTCACCAGTTTCATATCCTAATTCGCCCCATTTATTCATAATATCCCCTTTAACAATATGAACACTTTTAGTGTTTGGATTATAATATACCCAACCATTTTCAAATCTGAGAAAGTATCCGCCCGCTCCGGAAGTTGGCCGCATAGTTGCACTCTCTTGATGTACGGCTCCTAAATTATTTTCAGCTGCTTTTTTTTGAACCATAGCTGCAATATCATTGTCTCCAGATGTTTTTCTAACAGAGACTCTAATTTGCCCAACGCTTAATGTACTTGTCAATATAAAATGGAATAGAAATAACAAACTGATTTTTTTCATCTTATTTATGTTTATGGGTTTCATTGTTTATGAGTTTAAAGTTTAACAATTTTAATACTGCTTATTTTGTCATTCCAAAAATGATCTAGTTCTTGTTCTTCACCAACCCAAGTTCTGGTATTGGCATTTTTATTTGTTTTGGTTCCATAAATTGCTATAGAAGTTCCTTTAAAGTTGTCATCTATATACATTTCAATTACATATCCATTTGGGATTTTAAGACTTGAAATCACATCATTCCAATCGGTTCCTAATTGTGAAAGGGTATAATTTCCTGCTTTCAAAACCTTTTTCTCGCCTTTAAAATAAACTTCTTTGTAAATCCAAACAGTTGTTCCATCTTGATTAAAAGAAATTTCAATGGCATTATTTGCTGTTTTTAAAGATTTTTTTTGAGCTTGCAGTTGTGCATTACAGCTTAAAATAATATTCAGCAATGCAATAAGAATTAATGATTTCATTTTTAATTGCATTTTGAGTATTCATTTACAATATTCATCCAAACTTGTTTTCTTTTAAATTCCCCTTGATTGACAAAAGCATAGAAAAAATTGGTGTTTTTAGCTCTGATTCTAGCATTTAATTCGGGACATTTTAGGAGATAATTGGCTACTTTTTCGTCAAAATCAGGGATGAATTTATCGCTTTGGGCATTGTAAATTTCAAAATTATTTTGAGGCAACTGAATAAATAATTGGATTTCTTTACTGATTTTGCCATCCGAACTTTTTACCAAAATTTCATTTTCAAATAGTTGTAAATCAGTTCCATTAGGAGTAAGTTGTTTTACAAATCGCAAGGCATTCCCTCCCCATAAATCGTTCCCTCTTAACATTTTTACGTTGTAATTACTACCATTGAAATACAAGTTGTTAATTTCATTTAAGCTGAAATTTTTATACTGTTGGGTGGTCCCTTCAGCAAAATTCACAAAACTGACGTTGCTGTATTCATCAAAACTTTTAATTTGTATTGTACCGTCTAAAACAGTACCATTATTCAACGTTAAAGTTGCCGGTTGCCCTCCCATGTTATTTATTCCAGCATAATAAGGCGTATTGCAAGAATGAAATAGAAAAGAGAAAAACAATAGAATCAGTGTGTTTTTCATGACTGTTATTTTGAATTTTGTTTAATGAACGAATCAAAATCGGGCAATGAGCGGTCTTCATATATTTGGATAAATTGCTTAAACTGCATATAGCCATATACGTAAGGATCTTGAGATGCTTTTTCATAATTTATGCGAAAATATTCTTCAATCGTTGTGTCTGAAGGAACAGGATTGGGTAGTTTTTTCCACATTTTTTTTGCATACTCATAGCATCGTTTTAAATCGTTATTTCGGCCTTGCTTTTTCCACCAAAGTATAGCAACTGTGTTAGCAAAATATTCTGATTGATAGGAACCTTCAATTTTACCTTTAATCAAATGTTCATAGGCATGACCTAATTCATGAGGCAAATAGAACCCATTAAAGAATTGACCAAATATTTTTTTACCTTCTTCTTCACTACCAGCAATGTCATAAAAAAAAGCTTTTTGTTCAGGAATAACTTGTTCCCATAGTGGTAAATTAGCAGTGTCTTTTTCAAAATAAATCAAGTAAGGCGTAGTATGCAATATTGTTTTTACATTGAATGTAAGATTTGGGGTTGTTTTTTTGAGGTCTTTTGTAAATTGATTTGATACTTTATTTGCGTCTTTGATAAGAGCGGTTGAGTCTTTGTATAACGTGAACCATTTTTTTTGAGCAATAGTTGTATTGCTTAAAATAAAAATTACAATTAAAAGCGTTATTTTTTTCATAGCTATAATTTTTGTTCAAATGCACCTAAACTTTTGGAATAAAAAACAGTTCCATGCTCAAAATTTTGAAATAGAGTACCGTCTTTTTTTATTTTTTCATCAGACATTGGAAACCCTAAAGCTCCTGTTTCCCATTTTTGCTTAGCATAATAATCGAAAAAAGGACCTTTTTTAATTACAAATGCCGGGTTTTCATTAATAG
>JBJOQF010000091.1:0-7364 GCA_046050185.1 Bacteroidota bacterium | reverse complement strand
TCCATGGGTGAAAGACTCCGGAAGAAAGTTTAATTTGTCTAAATAGGAGTCATACGTTTTATTACAATAATTAGTGATTACAAAAGGGGAAGAATTTGAAGTTAAATACAAGGCCGTTATTCTTTTAATGTCAACCGAATTCCTCTCGTTAAAACTCGAAAAATAGATTTCTTTATTTTCCTTTTTTGATTGAATTAAATCAAAAACTGACAATGGAATCGTTGGGTTTATAGGATGAAAAAGTATTGATTTAGCGACATCGATTAAGATCCATTTTTTAAATTCTTTGGAATATACTTCATTAAACGCATGTCCCCCTTTAAGACTGGGGTCATTTGATATTATTTTCAATCCCCATTCTTTTACTTTTAAATGATTAATAACACAAAAATTATTGAAGACTTGTGAAAAATCACTGCAAACGCCTCCTTCTCCGTTCATCATTTTTCTTAAAGCCATTTCTGATGATTTGCCTAATCCAGGACCGCCTTTTATGTTGTTTCTAAGCCAAACAGCTATTTTTTTTGCCTTGTCTATATCACTTAATGTAATTTTTGTTTTTTCGAAAATTAAAGAATTTAACTCAAAATAGATTTCAGGAATATCGGCTATTTTATTTATGTTGTTATAGCAAAAAGTCTCTATACAAGCAACAGATACGTTTTTAGATAAAAATCTAAATCGTATTTCGTATAGTAAGGGATGCCTTCTTAAATACCAAATTAGAGATCTACTCATTGTTCAATAATTTACATTTTTTAAATAATTAAAATAAAGAAATGAAATGGAAAAAATGATTTTTTTGGAATGTAAAATACAGTAGCTAAGTAGGTATATCAAATATAGTAAATTAACTATTTAAAAAATATTTTATAGCCTTTAAACAGCAAATAAAAAGGCCTAAGTTGGATTTTTTAAGTTGTTTTTAAATGATTTCTGATAAAGTCTAAAAATTATTTTTTAAAGTATAATTTGGCTTTGGCAGTTTTAATAGGAGTCATTATTTCTGCTTTGGTTTTTTGTTTGGGAAAATGCCAAAAGAATTCATGTCACGAAATATATTGACAAAAAAGGAATGATGCATTATGAAATATATAGATCTTTATTTTTTGCGTCTACCACAGCATTTATCCAAAAAATTGATATTTCAAATGAGATAATTATTGATTTTAAAGAAAGTAAAATTACTGATATGAATGCTATTGATGCCGTGAATAAAATCACAGAACGTTACATCAAACTCAATAAAAAAGCTAATTTAGGTCACTTAAGTCCCAATTATCGTAAGCTATTGAAAATACTGATGAAGTGATTGAAGTTAATATTATTGAAGACTCAACCTATAAAGTAGTTAGTAAATAATCTCTATGAGTTCTTATTTTTTAATTTTTTTTGGATTTGCTTAAATTTTCATTGACCCGAGCTTCAATAATTTTTTTTAAAAGTGCCTCCGGAATTGGTGCTTCAGGCGTAAAACGGATGGTTCCTTTTGATACAAAAAAATCTTTTAATTCTTCTTTAAATTGCTCAACTGTTTTTGAGTCCCATGGAAAAAAGCTGCAATGTTTTTTAAAAGCTGCAAAACCCACTAACATTCCATGGTATTTGTATGCTGGCATTTGGTAACTAATTACTTCTTGGGCTTCGGGAACAATTTTTTTTATGGTTTGTCTTAGTTTTTCAAGTGCAATTTTTTGCTGATCCGGAAGTGATTCCAAGTATTTATCAATAGCAATGTTGTTATTATTATCAATAGATTTACTCATAGGGTTTTATCATTAAAGAAAAAATCAATTAGTGTAAAAATTAGTATTTATTATTTTAATTTGGGTTGGAATGCAATTTTATTTTGCCAATTGATCCTGTTGGTGTCGGAATTAATTCAAAAACAGAAGTAGGGGCGAGCATCGGTTCAATTCGATGAGAAACATATAAAATGGTCATTTTAGTTTCTTGCATCAAGATATTGATGAGTTGTATCACCAAGGCTACATTTTCATCATCTAAACCTTCTACTGGTTCGTCCAGAATGACTAATGGCGGATGTTTCAGAACGGCACGAACAATCAGCGCCACTCTTTGTTGCCCTATGGAGAGTTGATTGAATATTTTGTTTTTTAAATGACTCATCTGAATTACCTCAAGCCATTGCGCTACAATTTTTTTTTGTAAAGTGGTTGGTTCAGTATATAATCCAATAGAATCAAAAAATCCAGACAGAATCATTTGTTCTAAACTATTATTTCTTTGGAATAATTCCATCATTGCAGTTGAGAAAATACCAATTTGTTTCTTGATTTCCCAAACACTTTCTCCGCTTCCTTTTTTTCTTCCAAAAAGATATAATTCTTGCCCATATCCTTTCGGGTTATCTCCTGTAATCATGGATAGGAGCGTGCTTTTTCCAGAGCCGTTTGGCCCTATTAGCTGCCAAAATTCCCCTTGTTTGATAGTCCAGGAAATAGAATCCACAATCTTTCTATCCTCATAACTCACAGAAATCCCATTCATTTTGATAAGAACACTTTCGTTATAATCAAAAGGATTTAAAGATTTAGGTATTTCAGGCTTTACTACTACTTTTTGATTTGTTTCAGTTGCATTGATTTTGTTCAAAGCAAAAGAATTATCTACTATATGCCCTTTATTTTGAATAAAAGGAAGTAAATCAGTAGCGCGATTGACCAATTGTATGATACGAACAGTAGCTGACAATTTCTCGAGTGAATTGGCTAATGTTATTCTGGAGGGTTGATCTAAATGATCAAATGGATTATCAAAAATAATATAATCCGGATTTTGATTGATGCAATACCGTAAAAACTCTTTTTTTTGTTCACCAGAGGAAAAAGTACGTAATTTTCGGTTTGATTCAGGAGCGGCTTCTACACTATCGTATCGATTTTCTTTTTCGATGAATTTTTCTATGGAAATATCAGAAAAAAGGATTCCCTTCAGATCGTTAAAAGTAGTTAATTCTCCCTTGGCTTCTCCTGAAATCAAGGTTTCAATAAAGACTTTTTTGTTTACTTGATTCGATAAAAGGATGTTCCAATGTGTGTTTTTATACATTTTTAAATAAGTAATTTGGATACTAAGATGCTGTCGCAAAATTAAACGGATACTTTTTCAAACACAAATTTTAAAGCTTTTATATAACACTACTTTCAGTATAATTCAAATCAGTATGGAACGTTTCTTTTAATTTTCTAAGAGCCAAAATTGATGTCACTGATAGAATTGATCCTACAATCATGCCTGCATTGAGGATATTACCATCAAAAAGATGATCCCTGAAAAAGCTATAAATTAAAATGATTAATGGAAGGGAGCCCCGAACAAAATTAGGAACTGTTGTCGTTACTGTTGCCCTAATATTAGTTCCGAATTGCTCTGCTGCAATGGTTACGAATAAAACCCAATAACCTACTGAGAATCCCATAATAAAACAAAGCATATAGAAAGTGGAAGCTGTAATCCCGAAAGCATTCAAAAACACAAAAATCATAATGAGATTGAATATCAAAAACAAACGCATAATTATTTTTCGGCTTTTTAGCCACTGGCTTAACAAACCGCTGGCAATATCCCCAAAAACCAATCCCGCATAACAAAACGCAATCGCTTTTCCAGCAGCAATGGTTTCGAAACCTTGAACACCAAGTGCTTTGGCAAATTCAGGAGAAAAGGTAATGAGAACACCAACTAAAAACCATAGCGGAACACCTATTAGAATACACTGAAAATATTTTGAAAATCGTTTTTTATCAGTGAATAAAGACAAGAAATCTCCTTTTTTTTCTTCGCTTTCTTGTACTTTCTTGAACATTCCAGATTCAGTAATGCTGATTCTTAGAAAAAGTAAAAGAATTCCCAATACACCACCGGCATAGTAACACAAACGCCAATCCTGAAAAATCTGATAGACTAAATAAGCAGCTACCGCTCCGGAAACGCCCACTGAAGCTACAATCATAGTTCCATAACCTCTTTTTTCTTTGGGTAAAGATTCCGTAACCAAAGTGATTCCGGCACCTAATTCTCCAGCAAGACCAATTCCTGCAATCAATCTCCAAAAAGCATAACCATCAACTGTAGTTACCATTCCATTGGCAATATTTGCAACAGAATAAATTAAGATAGAACCAAATAAAACGGAAATACGTCCTTTTTTATCTCCTAAAATTCCCCAAAGAATACCGCCAAAAAGCATCCCAAACATTTGCATACTAATCAAATATTCACCTTGATTCCGAATCGCATCTCCTGTAATTCCAAGTTCTTTCAAACTATCTGTACGGACAATACCAAAAAGTAGTAAATCATAAATATCTACAAAATAACCGAGTGCTGCCACAATTACTGCGGCATTAAGAATACGCGTTGGTTTATTTATTTCAAGGGATGGATTACTGCTCATTACTTTTTTTATTTAGTACAAGTTGCATCAATAAGTCGGTTTGTTCGTCATTTCCTAATGTGAAAACATGTTTGTCAAATTCAACAAAACCATTTTTGGAATAGAATCTTAACGCCCTGTGATTTTCTTCCCAGACACCAAGCCAAATATAATCAACGCCTGTTTCTAGTCCAATTTCTTTTACTTTATCAATTAATAATTGCCCCACATTCTTTCCGTGAAAAGCTTGTGAAACATAAATTCGATGTACTTCTAAAGCATTTTTATTAATAATTTCGGTTTGGGCATCGCCAAAATTTATTTTCAAATAACCAAGGACTTCATTGCCGGAAGTAGCCAAATAAAACTGGGAATTTGCATTGTTTAATTCAGAAGTTAACTGTTCTGAATTGAAACTTTCCGCTATATAATTTGTAATGTTTTCGGGAGTGTTTACTGCTGCAAAAGTTTCTATAAAAGTTTGGGTGCTTATCTTTTGTATTGCTTCAAGATCAGATAATGTAGCTTTTTTAATTTCAATTGGATTCATAACATCAAATAGTCTTTATGTTTTCTTTTAAAACTCAAAAATACACAATTTTTTTTGTTAACAATTTTCATAATCTATTATACTATTCAATAAATCAATTCATAGATTCGTACTTTCTTGTTTTCAAGTTGTACTTTTGAAACAATTAATAAAAGAACTTGAAAGAGTATAGTGTATGAAAATTGTTATATCGCCGGCCAAATCCTTAAATTTTGAAAAAGAGTTACCAACTCAACTTCACACTGAGGCTCAATTTCTAAAAGAATCGCGACAAGTTCATAAAGTTCTAAAAGGGAAAAAACCTGCTCAGTTGTCTGATTTAATGAGTATTTCTGATAAACTAGCTGATTTAAACTGGAAACGGAACCAAGAATGGAGAACACCTTTTACTATAGAAAATGCACGTCCGTCAGTTTTTACTTTTGATGGGGATGTATATACCGGATTAGATGCCTATTCAATTCCAACAGAAAAATTAGAAGCGTTACAAGATAGTTTGAGAATATTATCCGGTTTGTATGGCTTGTTGAAACCATTGGATTTAATACAAGCTTATCGATTGGAAATGGGAACAAAATTACCTATTGGCGAAAGCAAAAATTTATATGAATTTTGGAAATCTACGGTTACAAAAGCATTAAATAAAGAACTTAAAAAAGGTGAATTGTTTATCAATTTAGCCAGTACGGAGTATTTTTCGGTGATTGATGTGAAAGCCTTGAAAGTTCCCGTAATTACTCCGGAGTTTAAAGATTATAAAAATGGAAAACTAAAAATAATCAGTTTTTTTGCTAAGAAGGCTAGGGGAATGATGGTGCGTTATATCATTGATACCAATGCGAAAACTATCAATGATTTAAAAGGGTTCAATTATGAAGGGTATCAATTTGATGTTAATTTATCAAAAGGGAATCATTTGGTTTTTACGAGATAAAAACATACAAAATAATAAAACGCCGATTTCATAATGAAATAGGCGTTTTTTAAAACCAGACAATTAATGCATTGCATCAGCAGGATTAATTTTGTTCTTCCCTTTTTTAATTAAAAAGATAATAGGAATGCAACATAAAAACATAACTCCTAGATAAAGAAAAATATCCATATACGATAAAACGGTGCTTTGTTTCATGACTGAATAATCAATTACCTGATACGCTTTTTTCAAAGATTCGTTAGTCGAAAATCCTTTTGACATAAAACCTTTTTGCAGCATCATAACCCGCTGTTGTACATCTAATCTGCTTCCGTCTAAATGTGAAACTAAATTTACTCTATGTTCTTGACTAAACCTTGTGATGATAGTAGTGATGATAGCAATTCCAAAGGAACCTCCCAATTGTCGCATCATTCCCGTAAAGGCTGCACCTTCACCAATATTTTTCCCTTTTAATGTTGAAAGCGAAAGAGTTGTTATAGGTACAAAAAGTAATCCTATTCCAATTCCTCTTAAAATTAAACCCCAATAAAGATTTTTAACACCAGTATTTGGAGTCATGCTATTGTGCATCATTAACGTAAAGAAAAAGAAAATTAAGAATCCAATAGACACCATATAACCTTGAGGAACTCCCCTTTGAATTAATTTACCAATAATAGGCATTATTATAGCAGTTGTAATTGATCCTGGAATTAGTAATAAACCAGCATCAGTGGCTGTCCATCCTAAAATAGACTGTGTGTAAATGGGAATAATTAATGTTGATCCATAAAGTCCGAATCCTAAAATAAAACACATTAATGTTCCAATTCTTAAATTTCCATCTTTAAGGACGCTCAAATTTACAATAGGATGTTTGTAAGTCAATTCTCTCCAAATAAACAATATTAAACCAAATACGGATACTACACTTAAAAATGTAATTACTTTATTATTAAACCAATCGTCTTGTTGACCATGTTCTAAAACAAATTGTAGCGAACCAATAAAAGCCGTTAAAAGAAAAATTCCCAACCAATCAACTTGTTTGGCTTTTAATTTTTCACCAAATTTAGGACTTCTTACAAAACTCAATGCCAAAATAGTAGCAATGATTCCAAGAGGAATATTGATATAGAAAATATAAGGCCACGAAAAATTATCAACAAGGTAACCTCCTAATGGTGGACCCAATGTAGGTCCCACGATGACACCCATTCCATAAATAGCTTGTGCCATACCACGTTTTGCAACTGGATAGCTCTCAGTTATAATAGTTTGAGCTGTCACTAATAAAGCGCCACCACCCAAGCCCTGAATAAATCTAAAGGCGATAAGTTCCCATATATTATTGGCATTACCACATAAAAAGGAGGAGACTGTAAAAATAATGATAGAAACCACAAAATAATTTCGTCTTCCAAATTGTTGTGAAAGCCAACTCGTCATTGGGATTACAATAACATTTGCAATAGCATAAGCAGTAATAACCCAGG
>JBJOQF010000090.1:0-5145 GCA_046050185.1 Bacteroidota bacterium | reverse complement strand
CCATTACATCATAAATCAATCCTAATTCGTAAATATCTACAGGAATCTCCGGATCGTAAATAGTTTTTAATATTTTTACGATTGATTCTCCTAACTCGGCAGTGTCTATTTGTTGTTCCATGTTTTTTAACAATTTATTTTTTATTATTTTTTAAACCATATAAGAAATATAAGTTCATTAAAGGGTTTTATTCTTCCACTAATCTTCTGTATAATTCATTAACGTAGGTTTTTTGTCCTTCATTGTAAATATTTACAACATTATAATTTATCCCATAGGTGCTTCCATAAGATTCATATATGACATTAATTTTGCAACATGAATTGGTAAAACCTTGTCAGAGGCTTTAAGTTCTAATACCAAGCATTTTTCAATATATAAATCGCATCTCAAATCAGATTCTAATTCTAAACCTTTGTATTCAATTGGAATTGTCAATTCAGATTGAAAATTAATTCCTCTCAAAGATAATTCCTTAATCATACATTTATGATAAATACTTTCTAAAAGACCAGGTCCTAAATGTTTATGTACTTCTATTGCAGCTCATTAACTCGGTAAACTAAATCCTTCAAGTATTTTTTTGTAACCATTTGTAAAATTAATTTTAAAAAAGTAACGATAGTTTATTTGAGATTATGTTGAAAACTTATAATAGAAAAGCTTTTAAGTTATTTACTATCTTCTTAAATGACCTTAAATTACTTATATGTTTAAAAACTTAAATCAATTCTGTGTGTTGAATGCCAAAGCATACATTTTTATATTTTTTATCATGGATACCAATCCATTGGCGCGTGTGGGCGATAAATGCTCTTTTAAACCTATTTCGTCAATAAAATCCATGTCGGCTTCCAGAATATCGGAGGCTTTTTGATTCGAAAAAGTGCGAATTAATATCGCAATAATTCCTTTTGTCAAAATGGCATCACTATCAGCCGTGAAAACAATTTTATCATCGTTTTTTTCTCCTTGCAACCACACTTTCGATTGGCAACCTTTAATCAAATTGTTTTCTGTTTTGAATTCTTCTTTTATCAAAGGAAGATTTTTTCCTAATTCGATGATGTATTCATAGCGTTCCATCCAGTCGTCAAACATAGAAAACTCATCAACGATTTCTTCTTGTATCTCTTTAATTTTCATTATTCTTTTTTAGCTAATGAAGTTATTTTATTTACGAATTTCTTAATTTCTTTTGGTGGAAAACCATGATCAAAAGCAGTCGTTTCATAGACCTTGTCTTTGTAGGTGATTTTCAAATTGGCAATAGCCGCACCGTCATAAAAACGTTTTTCAGTTGGTGCTTTTAATTTTGTCAAACTGTCTAATTCTACCGTTTTAAAACATTCCACTAATTCTTTCCAGTCTGCATCAGCAATTTTTGTTGGTACCGGTTTATCATTTTCGCTTCTGTCTTTTGAAACGGTTAGCATCTGATTCTGCACTGTTATTTTTTGATAAAAACCTCTGGTATTAGCAACATATTCA
Organism: Bacteroidota bacterium; assembly: GCA_046050185.1. Lineage (GTDB taxonomy): Bacteria > Bacteroidota > Bacteroidia > Flavobacteriales > Flavobacteriaceae > Flavobacterium. The sequence continues at coordinate 3,653 of JBJOQF010000090.1, read as the reverse complement.
ATTACAGCAGTTTCAATATCCTGTTTTTTTTGGGCTTCACAGCCTTTTCCAAGAAAAATTGTCAGGAACAAAATAGATAGTATTTTCATGTGTAGCTAATTTTAAATTTTTAAGACAACATAAGCTGCGCTCTTTTTATTGCTTCAACCATAACGTCAATTTCTTCTTTAGTATTATAAAAAGCAAATGAAGCTCGAATCGTTCCCGGAATACAAAAGAAATTCATGATTGGTTGTGTACAATGATGCCCCGTTCTTACGGCTATTCCTAATTTGTCAATTATCGTACCAATATCATACGGATGAATCCCTTCAATATTAAAGGAAACTACAGAAGTTTTTTCCTTGGCGGTGCCAAAAATCTTCAAACCTTCAATTTCCAGTAAGCGTTTCGTTGCATGTTCCAACAATTCTTTTTCTTGTTGTTGAATGTTTTCAAAACCTACTTCGTTCATATAATCAACGGCAGTTCCCAGAACAATTCCTCCGGCAATATTTGGGGTTCCGGCTTCAAATTTATGAGGCAATTCCGCATAAGTTGTTTTTTCAAAAGTCACTTCCTTGATCATTTCGCCCCCACCTTGATACGGCGGTAGTTTATTCAACCACGCTTCTTTTCCATATAAAATCCCTGTTCCTGTTGGCCCACACATTTTATGTCCTGAAAAAGCATAAAAATCACAATCTAATTCTTGAACATCTGGTTTTAAATGCGGAACGGCTTGCGCTCCATCAATCAAAATCGCTGCGCCAACTTCATGCGCTTTTTCAATCATGTATTTAATTGGATTGACGGTTCCAAGTGCATTCGAAATATGGTTTACAGTAACGATTTTAGTTTTATCCGAAAGTAATGTATCATATTCGGACATAATCAATTCGCCATCTTCATTCATTGGAATTACGCGTAAAGTCGCTCCGGTTTTCTCACATAACATTTGCCAAGGCACAATATTGCTGTGGTGTTCCAATGCAGAAACTAAAACTTCATCACCCGGTTTTAAAATCGAAGCAAATCCATTGGCAACTAAATTAATTCCATGCGTTGTTCCCGAAGTGAAAAGTACTTCGTGAGCGTATTTTGCATTGATATGATTTTGAAGTTTCCCGCGTGAAATTTCATAAGCATCAGTTGCTAGTTGACTCAAAGTATGAACGCCACGATGAATATTAGCATTAATCTCCTGATAATATTTTGAAATTGCATCAATTACAACTTGTGGTTTTTGCGAAGTGGCTCCGTTGTCGAAATAAACCAATGGTTTTCCGTTTACTTTCTGGGAAAGAATAGGAAAGTCAGCTCTAATTTTATTTATATCTAACATTTTATCTGCTTGTTTTCATTGTTTTTTATTGGTCAGATAGAACGCCAATAATAACAATCTTTTAAAATAATCAAAACTCTAATTTGCATTTCTTTATTTAGAATTTTTCTAAATACAAAAGTAGTGAAATTGAAATTAATTTTCGGCAAACACTTGTTAATAAAACGTATTACTATTAAAGTATTGAGAAAAATAAAGCACAACTACAACACTTAATTTTTTTGTTTAAACTGGATGTTTTGTGAAATATTTTGTCTTTATAAATTTGACCATTAAGGAATTAAAAAAATTAAGTGGTAATTCTTAATGAAACTTAATTTCTTAATGGTTTTAAGAAAATGTTTTTTTCACAGAAAAAGCATTTTTCAGTATTTCTTAATGGCCAAAAAATGATGCTTCTTTTTTATTAAATTGCTTCAAATTAATTCTCTATGAAAAAATTCTTCAAATTTATTGGTTTTGCATCTTTTATCGGAATCTTTTATTTTGGATTCACCACGTACCCAAAACTGGATTTGATCTCTGGCTTTTCAGCCAAAAGTATCGCTTCGGGACATTTTATTGACAATCGTTCGCAGAAAATAATTGAGAAAGGCGACAATGATATCGACATGATTGATTTAGCGAAAAACAAAATTGACGAAGCCGGAAAATTTGCAGCTGCTTCGGTTTATGGGTTGAAAGAACGAAAAGCAATTTATCGCGAAGGTTTGGGAGCCACTTTAATCAACGATGATTTTGATGTTTCAAAACCGTATGAAGTTCCAAAAAGAACGATATTGAAGAACAATTTGTCTTTTCCGTATGGAAATAAGGAACCCAAAGATACTGTTTTTAGTACAGTTGATTATACTAAATTGAATGCGATTGTTGCCAATGCTTTTGATGCAAAAGGACAAATCAAAAAAAGAACACGTTCCCTTTTGGTAATTTATAAAGACAAAATCATTACCGAAAAATACGATATTGGTTTCGATAAAAACAGTAAAATATTGGGGTGGTCCATGACCAAAAGTATAACGAGTGCATTATTTGGAATCCTTCAAAAACAAGGGAAATATGATATTTATAAGCCAGTGCCTATTACAGAATGGCAAAATGACGAACGGAAAATGATTACCACAAATGATTTGCTTCACATGAATTCCGGTTTAGAATGGGAAGAGAAATACGATAAAATTTCCGATGCCACCCAAATGCTTTTTCAAGCCGAAGATATGTCACGCGTTCAATTAGAAAAACCGGCAGCATTCAAACCAAATACGCATTGGAATTATTCTTCGGGAACGACAAATTTACTTTCCGGGATTTTGCGGAAACAGTTCAAAACACATCAGGAATATTTAGATTTTTGGTATTCGGCATTGATTGATAAAATAGGAATGAACTCGATGGTAGTCGAAACGGATATGGCGGGGAATTATGTAGGTTCATCTTACGGTTGGGCAACAACACGAGATTGGTCAAAATTTGGGTTGTTGTATTTGCACAAAGGCAATTGGAACGGAAATCAAATCTTGGACGAAAGTTGGATAAAATACACAACAACTCCCACCAATACTTCCAACGGAAGATATGGCGGACATTTTTGGCTCAATGCCAGCGGACACTTTCCTGATGTTCCAAGAGATATGTATTACTGCAGCGGTTTTCAAGGCCAAATGGTAGCAATTATCCCGTCACTTGATTTAGTAATTGTTAGAATGGGTTTGAAAGAAGAATTTGAATTTGATTTCAATGGAATGTTGAAAGGGATTGTTGAGAGTTTGAAAAAAAAAATTAACTACAAAGAACACTAAGCAAAAAACGCAAAGGGCACAAAGTTTAGTAAAAAACCTTGCGCCCTTTGCGTAAATATTTGTGAACCTTACGGTAAAAAACTACAAATCAAACCCCAATTTCACCCCTAATTTATTGGCGATAATTGTGGTAATTCGTTTTTTAAGTTCCGGTATTTTTATGTTTTCGATAACTGCATTCGAGAACGCATACATCAATAATGCTTTGGCTTCTTTTTTCGGAATTCCACGTGCTTGCATGTAAAACATAGCCGTTTCATCCAATTGTCCAACCGTACAACCGTGAGAGCATTTTACATCATCGGCAAAAATTTCCAATTGTGGTTTTGCGTTGATTGTAGCCTTGTCGCTCAATAGAATGTTGTTGCTTTTTTGGAATGCATTTGTTTTTTGAGCATCTTTCTCCACGTACACTTTTCCGTTGAAAACTCCTGTAGAACGATCGGAATAAATTCCTTTATAATCTTGGAAACTTTCGCAATTTGGAGCCGAATGCTTCACTAGCGTATAATGATCTACGTGTTGCTTTT
>JBJOQF010000089.1:0-12985 GCA_046050185.1 Bacteroidota bacterium | reverse complement strand
GCTACATATAATTGGAAAGATAAAACAGATTTGCCTACAGAAGAGGGAAAGATTGAATTAGAGGAAAGGATTAAAGAAATTATAACCTGTGATTTTGAAATTGTGGAGCATTTTGCGGGAGTTAGACCAACTGTAAAAGACAGAAGACCTCTAGTAGGAACACTTCAAAATTATGAATCAATACATATTTTGAATGGTTTAGGAACAAGAGGAGTTATGCTTGGGCCAGCAATGGCAAAAGCTTTATTTGAAAATATCGAGCTTCAAATTCCTTTAAATAGAGAAATTGACATTAACAGATTTCTACCTAAAGGGCAGCAATAATATTATTTTAGTTTTGTTTTTGGGTCGTACGAAATAAACATATTGATATATATATTTCTGGACCATCGCAAGACAAATGGGAATAATATAATAAGTGATGCAATTATTGTTATAAAAGCTGTTTTCAGGCTTGAGCCAAAAATTACAAATGAGATTATAAAGGCAGCTATTCCAATTGCAACATTCAATCCATAACTTACATACATCGCTCCGTAAAAAAAGGAAGGTTCGATTTGATATTTTAAACCACAATGACTACAATTTTCATGCATTTTTAAAATTTTATTGAAATGTAGTGGGTTTTTGTCCAAATACATACTCTCATTCTGACATTTAGGACAAGTTCCTGTTAAAATACTATATAATTTGGATCCTTTTTTTAACATTTGCAAAAAATTTAATTTTTCCTTTTTTCGAGTTACAAATTTAAACATTCGAAAAGGAATAAAATAACAATACATGCTTAATATACACAATTTATCCGTTTCGTTTGGAGGTACTTATTTATTTGAAGAAGTTACCTTTCGATTGGGTGCTGGAGACCGCGTGGGTCTTGTTGGGAAAAACGGGGCTGGGAAATCGACCATGCTTAAAATGTTGGCACGAGATTTTGCTCCTGATTCAGGGGTTATTTCTCAAGAGAAAGATCTTCGAATGGGATTTTTGCGCCAAGATATTGATTTTGAACAAGGAAGAACGGTTTTAGAAGAAGCCTATGAAGCTTTTACGGAAATTAAAATTGTTGAGAAAAAGCTTGAAGAGATTAATCACTTGTTGGTTACCCGTACTGATTATGAAAGTGATGAATACAGCCAAATTATAGAAGACTTATCGGATTATACGCATCGTTTTGATTTATTGGGAGGGTATAATTATGTTGGCGATACGGAGAAAATTCTTCTTGGGTTAGGTTTCAAAAGAGAAGTGTTTGATAATCAAACAGAAACTTTTTCTGGTGGATGGAGAATGCGTATCGAGTTGGCCAAATTATTATTGCAAGCGAATGATGTTTTGTTACTGGATGAGCCTACAAATCACTTGGATATTGAGAGTATCATTTGGTTAGAAAGTTTTCTTCGTAATTACCCTGGTGTTGTAGTGATTGTTTCACACGATAAAATGTTCTTGGATAATGTGACTAATAGGACTATAGAAATTTCTCTTGGAAAAGCGTATGATTTCAACAAACCTTATTCCCAATATTTAGAATTACGTCATGAAATTCGGGAAAAGCAATTGGCAACCCAAAAAAATCAAGCTAAAAAAATTGAAGAAACTGAAAAGTTAATCGAAAAATTCCGAGCCAAAGCTTCTAAAGCTTCGATGGCGCAATCGTTAATTAAAAAATTAGATAAAGTAGAGCGTATTGAAGTTGATGAAGATGACAACTCAGTGATGAATATTTCTTTTCCAGTTTCAAAAGAACCGGGTAGAGTAGTTATCGAAGCCGAAAATGTAACCAAAAGCTACGGTGATAAAACGATTTTGAAAGATATTAGTTTGTTAGTTGAACGTGGAAGTAAAATCGCTTTTGTTGGACAAAATGGCCAAGGAAAATCGACTTTTATTAAGGCTATTGTGGATGAATTTGAATATAAAGGAAATATCAAGTTAGGTCATAATGTACAGTTGGGTTATTTTGCTCAAAATCAGGCAGAATACCTTGATGGCGAAATCACTTTGTTACAAACTATGGAAGATGCTGCTGCTGATACAAATCGAATGAAAGTACGTGATATGTTGGGTTCTTTCTTGTTTCGAGGTGATGATGTGGAGAAAAAAGTAAAAGTCCTTTCTGGTGGTGAAAGAAATCGTTTGGCGTTGTGTAAATTACTATTACAACCCATTAATGTTTTGTTGATGGATGAGCCTACGAATCACTTGGACATCAAATCAAAGAATGTTTTGAAAGCGGCACTTCAAAAATTTGGAGGTACTTTATTGCTGGTTTCTCACGATAGAGATTTCTTGCAGGGAATGTCAAATTTAGTTTATGAATTCAAAGACCAGAAGATAAAAGAGTATTTAGGTGACATTAATTATTTCTTAGAGCAACGCAATATGGAGAATATGCGTGAAGTCGAGAAAAAAGATGCCCAAAAAGCTACTGCGCCAAAAGAAAGCAACAAAGCTTCTTATGAAGATCAAAAGAAAGGTAAAGCATTACAAAATAAATTGAGCAAAGTTGAAAGTCAAATCAAGCAGTTAGAAAAAGACATTCAAAACGATGACAAAATGCTTGCTTCAAATTATGATAAACATATTGAGGATGCTAAATTTTTTATGGCCTACAACAAGAAGAAAGCCGAGTTAGATAAACTTCTTTTAGATTGGGAAGTCGTTCAGGAAGAAATTGACAATTTATAAGAAAGAGAGTTCCTTAAAAAGGGGCTCTTTTTTTATACAATAATCCCAATCATTTTAGAGTGAGCAATGGCTTCACTACTGTTTTTGAAATAACAAACGGAAACTTTCAAGGTTTCTAAATTTTTCAAAACAGCTGTTGTTTTTTCTTTTTTGGAGTCGCCGGTTTGTCTGATATAAACCGCTTTTACTGTAACTGGGAAAATTTTGCAAATTGCTTCGTATAAAAAGGGATCATGTTGTGAATCATCACCCAGCAACACATATTCTAAATTAGGGTAGAATTCCAGAATGTGTTTTATTTTGTCAAACTTATGATTGTGATTGCCTCTTCCTGTCAGGAAAAAATCAGTAAGGCTCGTTTTAATATCTTTCAATAGCAAAACCGCTTTGGGCAGTTGATGAAGTTCGGTAAATTTTATAATAAAACGGTACAAGTTCCATTCACTGCTGGAAACATAGAAAAAAGCATTGAATTCTTCTTTGTTTTCTCTCCCAGCCGTGCTTAATGCCTGGTAGTGTGTGACAACATCTTCGTAAATTTTTCTTTTATTTATATTTTTGAATAATAAAACATATAATTTCTTCAAAGGATTTAACGTATGTGATACTAAGAAGGTGTCATCAATATCGGATATAATTCCTAAATTTCCTTTGTGTGGGCGAATGTAACTGTCTTTTGTAGTTATCGTTTCGTTATTGTAAACAATGCTTACTTCATAATCAATCCATCCATAAATCGTAAATTGGTCTAATGGTACACAAAATTTAAAATAACCGTCATTCAGTGTTTTTGTATGAATTTTTATTTTATTGTGTTCTAAATAGACATCAGCATTTGCTTGTGTTTTAATTTGGAACATACTAATCACTGAAGTTGCATTTTTGATGTTTTTATTCTGGAAATCATAATCTTTAGCCGTTGTTGGTTTAAAAACATGACCCATAACAATTAATTCCTGCTCATTAGCATAGCCACGGTATAATTTTAAAATAGGCTTCATTTATTTAGTACTTTTGAGATGAATTGTAAGTGAAAGTTTTCACCAATAAAAGTAGGTAAATTTTGAGAAAGAATATCATAATGGTTGTTAATCCTATTTCTGGAAATATTGATAAAGCAGCACTTATTGCTACTGTTACACTTTTTGCTGAAAAAGAAAATCTGAATCTTGTGATTTATACTACTTCGGGAGTTACTGATATTGTCAATATAAAAACGCTTTATGGAATCTATAAGCCGGAACGAATTATTGTGGCCGGAGGTGATGGAACAATAAAAATGGTTGCTGAGGCAATGGAAAGACAAGATGTGGTGCTTGGAATTTTACCGGCAGGTTCTGCTAATGGTTTAGCAGTAGATTTAAATTTGCCACCAACACTGGAAGAAAACATTGCAATAGCATTTCATAATAATTATATGGAAATAGATATGATTTCCATCAATGGGAAAAAAAGTATCCATTTAAGTGATTTGGGGCTTAATGCGGAAATGATTAAAAACTATGAAAAGAGTAGTATTCATGGTAAATGGGGCTATGTATTACAAACTTTTAGTACATTGATTGATTTAGAAAATCCCTTCACCGCTAGAATTACAGGTGATTTTGAAACAATAGAATGTGTGGCAAGAATGATTGTAATTGCTAATTCTAAAAAGTACGGAACAGGAGTTTCTATCAATCCAAATGGAGTTATGGATGATGGAAAATTTGAATTGGTTATTTTAAAAAACTTGGATTTAGTTGTGCTTGGGAAAATTATCACTGGAAATATGCCAATAGATTCCGAAGACGTAGAGATAATTTCAACAGATAAAGCAACAATAAGTACTAATGTACCTGTTAGTTTTCAAATTGACGGGGAATATTTTGGAACAGAGACAAAACTAAATATTGAAATTTTACCCAAACAAATGAAAGTTGCAATCCCCCATTCAATTAGGGAAATTATTTAAATGGATTTCGTTCTTGCCAAATCGTTTCGGGCTCTAAATATTTGAATATTTTTGGCATATACGAATTGACAATTGGATTGCTATGGGCTATAAATCCATACATATCCACAGGTTTTGCTCCTACAGAACTTTTAATTTCCAAAGCAGTTCTTGCAAAAATAATTTTCTTAAAACCTTTATTGATGGAATAGGCAATCATGTCATATAACATATTCAAATACAACATTTTTTCACGTTGAATACTTTCGTCATATCCTAGAAAATAGGTGTCCATTACTTCACCATTTTTTATTAAAGTATTAAAACCAATTAGTTTTTTATCAATGAAATAGCCATAAAAAAGGAATTTATCTTTGAAAATTTCTTTAAAAGTTCTAAAATGGTTTTTAGGTAGAAAAAAAGTATTGAAAGGAGCATTTTTGGCTACATGAAAGTATAAATCATAAATAGTATCTTCTAAAGCTATGATGTCTTCCAAATGCATTTTTCGTTTCTCAATAATTTCTGCTTTTTTTCGGGCTCTTTTGTATTGATCGCGATATTTTTTTGAAAGTGTATCTATATAATCCTGCTCTGATTTCCAATTTTCATTAATGGTAAAAACCATATTTGGTTGTGTAGAAAATTGATAGTCATTTTCGAATTCTGGAATGGCTAAATGATTAATTTCCTCTTTGTTAAAATCTTTATATGTGGTAATGTGAATCTTTTTACCTTTAGATTTAAACATTTTTTTTAATTCCGTTGTAGCAGAATTTAATGCTTGTAAAGCTCTCTTTTTATCAATAGTATCAGATAATGAATATGAGTTTTGGCCAGTAAGCATATTGTTACCGATTACCAGTACATGTGATCCAAAGTTTCTGAAAACAAAATTTCGTATAGCAGTTTTGATGCATTTGTCCCGTTCACCAAAAGATTCCAATTTATTTAAATCTAAAAATTGGGAAAGTGCAGTGCCAACTAAAATATCATTTTCGAAAATTCCAATGAAATGACAGGCCATATTTCCTGGAGATGATTTTTCTAAAACTTCCAAATATTTTTTGGATAAAAAAATGGTTGAAACGGCTAAATCATTCCAGTTTTTGGGAAGTTCAGCGGTAGAATTATAAATTTTGAAAGAATATGGTGTATTCAAATTGGATTTTAATTTTTTTTTTCAAAATTAGTTAATAAAGTTAAAGTATTTCTCAATGTCTTAAAATTAACTAACTTTATATAAATTAAAAAGTAGATTATGAAAACCTATTCAGCAGAGACAATTCAATCCGAGTTAAAAGTGCTTAAAGACTGGCAATTTGACAATAATGGAATTGAGAAAAAGTTTGTTTTTTCAGATTTTACCCAAGCATTAGGTTTTATAGTTCAAGTAGGGGTGATGGCAGAGAAAAGAAATCACCATCCGGAATTATTCAATGTATATAATAAAGTAACGATTCGGTTGACAACTCATGATGCTAACGGAGTCACAGATAAGGATGTTGAATTAGCAAAAGCGATTGAGCAAATCCAATAAAAATAAATTTCGTCTTGTATTATTCGAAGACGAAATTTATTTTAATATTTTTCTAAATTATTTCCAAGCGCAAATAATTCCTCCCATAATCATAAAGCATACTATCCAAAAACCACCGGTAACTAGTGTGTATTTGAAGCTTCTTCTTTCGTATAAAGCGTTAGTTCCTATAATTGGTAATGCCAAAAATAGTCCAGTCATAAACCCGTGTAATGCTCCGTGTTTGAAAGTTCTAAACGCAGATCCATAATCTGCCATAAAAATTTCGTAGGAAGGTTTTGCGATGCTTGGATCTCCGCCAACCATTCCTATCGCGCCAGTTTGATGTATTGTCACGAATTGAAGTACAAAACTTATGAAAAAAGCGTACAATAATGATATTCCAAATGTCAAGAGCATATTTCCTTCTTTTATTTTTTCTTCGGTCATGCCTGATTCTTTCATCCAAATTTTTCCAAAAACTTTTGGATTGTACCAAACAAATCCTACTACAAGTGTAGACAAAGCAGCAACAAACAGTGCTAGAAAATTGATTTCCATAAAATTGATTTTAAAGGTTAGTAAATCAAATTTAATAAATTATTATTTAATAGATTAATTTAATTTATTGTAAGATATAGCTTTCTAAAAAGCATAAAAAAGTGTAGTTCGTCGATTTTATTTGTTCATTGTCTTTATTGTAAGTACTTTTAGGTGTATAAAAAGTAAAAAAATAAGTTATGAAAAATTTAACTACTCTATTTTTAACCGTTTTGTTCTCTTTTTCCATGTTGGCTAATGTATCTCTATCAGAGAAAGATGCGCTTGTGAAATTATATCAAGCAACGAATGGAAGTAAATGGACTGTGAAATGGGATTTGTCATCACCAGTATCTACTTGGTATGGTGTTAAATTACAAGGTGAAAAAGTGATTTCAGTAAATTTAGCCAATAATAATTTAATTGGTGAGATTCCTTCTGACATTGTCAACTTAGTTGGTCTTCAAGAATTAGATTTACACAAAAATCATATATCTGGTGCAATACCTTCTTTTATTGGAAACTTAAAAGACTTGAAAGTATTAAATCTTTCGTTTAATAATTTATCAGGTGCAATACCTACTTCGGTTTGTGAAATGAGTAATTTAAAAGACTTAGAGTTATATATGAATATGCTTTCTGGTGAATTACCTTCACAAATAGGATCTCTAAAGCAATTAGAAGTTTTGTCATTATATAATAATGAAATAACAGGGCAAATTCCAACTTCACTTTATGATTTGAAAGCAATAAAAGTTTTACTTTTAAGCAGTAATAAATTTACTGGAGCATTAAGTCGTGATGTAGTAAATATGACTTCTCTTGAAAATCTTAGTTTGTTTGATAATAAAATGATTGGTCAAGTGCCATTTGAGTTAGAAAAATTGAATAATCTTAAAGAAATGAATATTTCTTACAATATGTTTAATGGATTAGTATCTAAAAATTTAGCGGTTTTGGATACTTTGAATATGACGATGATAAACGATAAAGGTATTACCGTTTTATTAGATGTAACCACTAATAAAAATACGGCTATCGTTTCTGAAGATTAATATTCCAAATAAATTAGGAGGTTAAAAACTCTTTAAGAAAATAGATTTAGTTTTTTTTTGAATAAGTTAATTGAATAAGTTTAGTTAGAAAAACCTGTATAGCTTTTTGCTTTACAGGTTTTTTTTATGCAATAAATCATGAGTTTATTGCATAAAAAAAGCTTCAGATTTCTCTGAAGCTTTTCTAGTAGCGGGAACAGGACTCGAACCTGTGACCTTCGGGTTATGAGCCCGACGAGCTGCCTACTGCTCTATCCCGCGTTGTTTCGGGTGCAAATGTACAACGAAATTTGATAAATTCAAACATAAATTTTAAAAAATGTTTTATTTCGTCTATTGACTTGATATGTCTACCTTTGCAGAATAAATTATAATAAAAATGTCACATAAAGCAGGTTTTGTAAACATCATAGGAAATCCAAATGTTGGGAAATCAACGTTAATGAATGCCTTTGTTGGAGAAAGATTGTCCATAATTACATCAAAAGCACAAACAACACGTCATAGAATCCTAGGAATCGTAAACGGAGAAGATTTTCAATTAATCTTATCGGATACACCAGGAATCATTAAACCTGCTTATGAAATGCAGGAATCGATGATGAATTTCGTGAAGTCTGCTTTTGAAGATGCTGATATCTTGGTTTATATGGTTGAGATTGGAGAACAGGAGTTGAAAGACGAAGCGTTTTTTAATAAAATTATCCATGCCAAAATTCCTGTTCTATTGTTATTAAATAAAATTGATAATTCGAATCAGGCTCAATTAGAAGAACAAGTGGCTTTTTGGACTGCAAAAGTCCCTAATGCAGAAATTTTCCCAATATCAGCTTTGCAAAATTTTAATGTGCCGGAAGTTTTTAGCAGAATTATATCCCTATTACCGGAATCTCCTGCTTATTATCCAAAAGATCAATTAACAGATAAACCGGAACGTTTTTTTGTTAATGAAACTATTCGCGAGAAAATATTATTGAACTACAGTAAAGAAATTCCTTATGCGGTAGAAATTGTAACGGAAGAGTTTTTTGAAGATGAAAACATTATTAGAATCCGTTCTTTGATAATGGTGGAGCGCGATACACAGAAAGGAATTGTCATTGGTCACAAAGGTACTGCTTTGAAGAAAGTAGGGACTGAGGCTCGTGCTGATTTAGAAAAATTCTTTGGTAAACAAATTCATATTGAGTTGTATGTTAAAGTGAATAAAAACTGGAGGAGCAATGCGAATATGCTGAAACGTTTTGGGTATAACCAATAAATGTTGATTTGGTAATTCAGTTATTTGTTTAATCGAATGTTGGAATGTAAAGTTTGAAATAAAATAAATATAAAATCAGTATTGGAGTTTTTCTCTAATGCTGATTTTTTTTAGCCCAGATCGAAATGAAAACCCCGCAGTGAAAAAGGATGTTGTTCCTGTGCTGGCAGAGCGACCGGAGGAAGCTCCTGTAGGCGCATTGGAACAGCTCCTTTTTGAGCGAGGAGTTGCAATGGAGAGCTGGATTAGCTACTAATAGCATTTTTGTTTTAGGATAAATATTTTTTGAAAAATAACATATATTTATTGTTTATCAATAAATATTGTTTATATTTGAGACGTAATTTTAAATGGTAAACGCTATGTCTAGAAAAACAGATTTTATTTTTAAGGCTTTGAATGTCGTTTCATGGGTGCTATTCGTAGGGCTTTGTGTACAAGCTGGAGGTTTTATATTTAATGCTTTTTTTACTTTATTGCTTAATCCCGCTGGCGCCAGTAAATTTTGGATTGAGATTGATTTGTCGGCATTGTATTATTTCAATCAGAGTTGTTTTGTCATTATTATATCGCTTATGATTATTGTGACTGTTATGAAGGCTTTACTGTTTTATTGTATTGTGGAAGTTTTTCATGATAAAAAATTTAATTTATCACAGCCATTCAATGAAGTGGTAAGACGGTTTATTTTAAATATGGCTTTTTTGTCTTTGGGTATTGGCTTGTTTTCTTTTTGGGGAACAAAATTTAGTAAAAATTTAGTGATGCAAGGACTAAAAATGCCAGATATTCAGGATTTAAGTCTGGGTGGGGCAGATGTATGGATGTTTATGAGTGTGATACTTTTTGTTATTGCGCAAATTTTTAAAAAAGGAATCGAAATACAAACCGAAAACGACTTAACGATATAAGTTATGGCTATAATTGTAAATTTAGATGTGATGATGGCTAAGCGGAAAATGTCGCTGAACGAACTTTCGGAAAAAGTGGATTTGACGCTGTCTAATCTGTCAATATTAAAGACTGGAAAAGCAAAAGCTATTCGTTTTACTACTTTGGAGGCTATTTGTAAAGCATTAGACTGCCAGCCAGGCGATATTTTAGAATATGTTGAATATAAGTAAAAAACGGATTGACAAAAGTTTCCTTTTTTAGGATTCTAAGATTTTCAAAAAATATCTTTTCGATATCATTCATATGTTTTTCGCCGTTGATTAGAATTTGTTTGGCAATTACGTGGAGCAGGAACCACGAAAAAAACATGATTGACATCACGACAAAATTGCCTTTTGTGGATTTTTCAAAATAGAGTCAGAGTAGGCTATTTTGCAAAAAAAATAATGAATGTACCCGCTATCATAAAATGCAGCAACATAAAAAATGTACATAAATTGGGGTTTGGTTTTCGCTTTTGGATTCCATTTCGAGATGTAGATGCGTAGACCAATAGGCTTTTTTTGGCCCTTTGATGTTGGTCTAAATGTGTTATTCTTTGATTTTTAAAATATAATCTGGGTATTTTGTGGTGGTAAAATGGATGGATTTTTGACGCAAAGAATCGATGTTCTGATTGACTTCTTTGTAGAAGCGCAAGCGCAAACGAATCTTATTATTGTCATCCATAATTTTAGAAATGAATTGGTTAAGTGAACAAGCTATGGGGAATATACCAAAAAAATTGATAATCATGGTTTTAAACACTACCTTTGCAACCCGAAACTGGAAAGTAGTATTCGGAAAAAGTAAATATTTGAAAATAGGATTATGAACAATATTGTTGCCATTGTAGGAAGGCCAAACGTTGGAAAATCGACACTTTTTAATCGATTGATACAAAGAAGAGAAGCTATTGTAGATTCAGTTTCGGGAGTGACCCGTGATAGAAACTATGGAAAAAGCGAATGGAACGGAAAGGAATTTTCTGTGATTGACACTGGTGGATATGTACGTGGGTCGGATGACGTTTTTGAAGGCGAAATTCGTAAACAAGTAGAACTTGCTATCGATGAGGCTGATGTTATCATTTTTGTGGTTGATGTTGAAGAGGGTATAACTCCAATGGATGATGCTGTTGCGAGATTATTGCGCAAAGTGACAAAGCCTGTTTTATTGGCGGTAAATAAGGTGGATAACGCGATGCGTGAGAAAGATGCAGTTGAGTTTTATAATCTTGGATTAGGAGAGTATTTTACTTTTGCGAGTATTTCAGGAAGCGGAACAGGAGATCTTTTAGATGCCTTGATTGATGCTTTTCCAGAAAAACCGGAACCAGTTGAAGAAGAAGTTGTTTTACCACGTTTTGCAGTTGTTGGTCGTCCTAATGCAGGAAAATCAAGTTTTATCAACGCATTAATTGGTAAAGACAGGTATATAGTTACTGATATTGCTGGGACAACCCGTGATGCTATTGATACGAAATTTGACCGTTTTGGATTTGAATTTAACTTGGTGGATACGGCTGGAATTCGTCGTAAAGCGAAAGTTAAGGAAGATTTAGAGTTTTATTCGGTGATGCGTTCTGTTCGTGCTATTGAACATGCGGATATTTGTATTTTGATTATTGATGCTACCCGTGGATTTGAAGGACAGGATCAAAGTATATTCTGGTTGGCCGAGAAAAATCGTAAAGGTGTTGTCATTTTAGTGAATAAATGGGATTTAGTCGAAAAAGAAACGATGTCAACTCGTGATTATGAAGCTAAAATCAGAGAGGAATTAATGCCTTTTACGGATGTGCCTATTCTTTTTGTTTCGGCCTTGACAAAACAACGTTTATTGAAAGCATTAGAAGCTACAGTAAAAGTTTTCGAGAACAGACAACAACGTATTGCGACTTCAAAATTCAACGAATTTATGTTGAAAGTGATTGAAGCATATCCACCGCCAGCTACTAAAGGGAAATATGTAAAAATCAAATATTGTATGCAGTTGCCAACACCAACACCACAATTTGTGTTTTTTGCCAATATGCCTCAATATGTGAAAGAGCCTTATAAACGGTATCTGGAAAATAAAATTAGAGAAAACTGGGACTTTTCAGGAGTGCCAATTGACATTTATATTAGAGAAAAATAATAGAAAATCCCGAGCAAATCGGGATTTTTTTGTTTAAAATGGTTTTACTGTTCTTCTTTTTCTAGATTTTCTATTGGATGGTCACCATACCAATCTTTGAATGTTTTAGTGGTTTTATAATCATCATGGAGCACGATATAAACCATAAATAAGATTAATGGTATGCCAATGCAATATAGGGTCATTATTACCGGCAAAGCAACGTTAGTTTGACATAAACCGGCAAAAATAAATACATAAATCGTGGTGAACCATACGAGTTTGATTGCGAAATTTTTCATGGCTATCTCTTTTTATTAAAGTTACGCCAGAAATTTTTAAAAATCAGTTAATATATTAGTAATCAATGCTTAAATGTTTGTTTTCAATAAATTAAATGGATTTATTTTTACTTTCAACCTTTTTTTGTAATCTTATTTTGTGGAAAATACTGAATCGGATAATGTCTCTGTTAAAGTAATCTACTCCATTAGCCCGTTGTTGAAAACTGTTTAAATATCCTAGTTCTAACGCGAAATTTTTATTGATACCATATTGTAAAGCGCCATAAATTCTATTTTGATCAAAGGTATTTTTGATGATTTTTTTACCAAAATTAATCATTAATTCATCGTATACTATTACTTTTAAAGACTGGTTTTCTTTTTTCCAAAAAGTATAATCGCCTTGAATCCGGTATCTAAATCTCCAAGAAAAAGTGGTTCCTGATAATAATTCTTGTTTATTGGCATTGTGAATAAATCGTTCTTCCAGTTGAAAACGTTGATTTAAAGTAATTTTGTCTACATCTTGTTTCCACGTAATATCCTGTTGACCTCTATATTCAGGGATGTTAAAATCATTATTTACCTCAGGATCTTGTGTAGCGACGGAGAAATGAGCAAAACCAACTCCTGTTTCTAAATGGTCGT
>JBJOQF010000088.1:0-4699 GCA_046050185.1 Bacteroidota bacterium | reverse complement strand
ATAAAGTAGAAACTTGAACAACGTTAGGGTCATGGTGTTCTCTATGAATTGAAGCTGCTTCAAAAAGCAAGTCCATCATAGGTTTATTATATATTGCGATAATTTCGTCTTTCGTCCAGTTGTGTTTTGTGATGCTCATCGATACGATTTTTTGATGCACCAAAAGTAGTCAAATTGTTCTAAAGAAGCAATGCAATAGTATCTAAAAGCTAATAGAGAATGATTTTATAGACAATATTAATCAGTTGTAAGACGGTTGTTCCAATATAGCATGAGTAACATGGTGACAATTACTGAAGATGCTATTCCTTCAAATAGTAAACAAATGGAATACGTGTTTACTGATGGATTTCCGCCAAACAAAAATGTTTTTGACAAGGATTTTACATAGGAGTCTCCACCTTGCATGTAGCTATAGATTACTAATCCAATAATGCTTAAAAACACCCCTATGAGTGATGTGATCATTGCTGATAAGGCATTAGAAATGAAAGTTTTTTTACCTTCAGCAATATTCATTTCAATAGTTTTATTAACGCCATAAAAAACAAAAAATACATTAACGATACGTAAATAAAATAAATCAGCATAGCCTAATGCATTTATCAACAAAAAATAAAGTGCAATTCCGGCAAAAATAATACCTCCGTTTAGTAGTTCTTTAGGTAGTTTCATTTGATTAGTTTTTAAAAGTTAAAAAATTGAACACCTATTTAAATTAGGTAAAGAGTGTCTTTTTTGACCTCTTTTAAAAAATAGTACGAAAAGTAAAGCTTATTATAGTATTGCCAGAAATTGTTTTTTTGAGATGGATACAATTAGAAAACTTTGATTTAATTTTAATGTTTGTCTGAAGAGTAGCGGCTTTCCCAGTACAATAACAACATAAAAGTGACAATTACGGCTGATACGATTCCTTCAAAAAGTAAAGAAATTGAATACGTCATCACTGAGGGATTTCCTCCAAATAGGAACGTTTTTGATAATGATCCTACATAAGCATCACCACCTCTTGAATAACTGAAAATGATTAATCCAATGATGCTTAAAAAAACTCCTGTGAGTGATGTGATTAATGCTGAAACAGCATTGGAAACAAGAATGGTTTTTCCTTCAGCAAAATTTGTTTTTAGCGTTCTATTGGTACCATAAAACACGAATAAGACATTTAAGAGACGCAAGTAAAACAAATCAGCGAGACCCAGCACCTCCATTAGCAAAAAGTAAAGTCCAATTCCTAGGAAAATTATAAATCCGTTGTAAAATTCTTTTGGCAGTTTCATATGATTAATTTTTAGAAGAGTTAAAAAAATAATACGGCTATGATAAACAATACATTACATATCAAATTTACTGAAAATATGACAATGTTTTATGGAATATGTTAAAAAATAATCTTACGGCAAGCTAAATTTTATTAAGGTAGGCTAGTGCAGTTTTTTTGTCTTTTTCAAGTTGTTCTTTTAAATGAGCGACAGACTCAAATTTTTGTTCGGAACGAATTCTATGCAATAAGGAAACTCGGATTTTTTGATTGTATAAATCTTCATTGAAATCAAAATAATGAATCTCTATAGATTGACTTTGTCCTTTAACTGTAGGATTGAATCCAATATTCATCATTCCAAAAACGGTTTTCTGATTGATGGTGCTAGTTACAATATAAACTCCATTTTGTGGAATAAGCTTGTAATTTTCTTCAATTTTTAGGTTGGCAGTTGGAAAATCAATAGTTCTTCCTAATTGCTTTCCTCTGATGACAATTCCTGTTAGGAAATAATTATAACCTAAATATTCATTGGCCAAGGCCATATCTCCATCTAATAATGCTTTTCTGATTTTAGTTGAACTCACAGAAATATCATTTATTTCCTGAACTGATATTTGTTCTACCTCAAAATTATATTGTTTACCAAAATCAATAAGATTGTCAATATTAGCAGTTCGATTTTTTCCAAATCGATGGTCGTAACCAATAATTATTTTTTGGATATGAAATCGATCCAGCAGAACAATTTTAACAAACTCTTCGGCAGTTAATCTCGAAAAAGCCTCGTCAAAAGGATGAATTACCAGATTTTCAATACCAATTTGTTCCAATAAATCTATTTTTTCGTCAATAGTATTAAGTAGTTTTATATTGGAATGTTCTTGTAAAACCATTCTTGGATGAGGGAAAAAAGTAAGAACCAGACTTTCGTAATCTTCATTTTTAGTTTTCTGTATTACTTTTTCCAGAATTTTTTTATGACCAATATGAACTCCGTCAAAGGTGCCCAAAGTTAGGATTGTTTTTTTTGTGGAACTGAAATCGTTTATAGAATGAAAAATCTTCAAAGTAAATGTTTTATAATAGTGCAAATTTATACTATCTATTTTAAAAGTAACGGTATCAGGAATTGATTTTTGCATGGGTTCCTGAAAAAACGGTTTTAAAAACAAAAAAATAAACATTCTGAAACTAATATTTCATTTAATATATTTTTAGTATTGCGCTTATACATTAATATAAATACTTTATTTTTGATGTTCAAAATGTTTTAAGTTATGAGAAAAGTTATACTATCCTTTATTGTCATTCTTCTTTCCAGTCCAATAGTTTATTCTCAAGATGGCTCTCCTTGGAAAAGAATAGGTCAAAATAAGGTTGCTGTTTCAGATAGAATCATTGCAAAACCAAGTATTGAAAATGAATTATTATTCAAATTAGATGAAGTTGCCATTAGGCAATCTTTGGTACCACTTCAGAATAAAACAGATAAGGGAAATAGAATTGAAATTTTAATTCCGAATATGAATGGTGTTTTGGAAAAGTTTTCAGTTTGGGAATCTTCTAATTTTGAGCCTGAGTTACAAGCAAAATATCCAGATATCAGATCATACAACGGTGTTGGGATTACTGATAGAAATGCATCACTTTATTTTAGTTTGTCGCCAAAAGGAATTCAAACCATGATTCTAAGAGAAGACACTGGAACAGAGTTTATCGAACAATATCCTAAAGACAAAACAGTTTATGTTCTTTTTGCTTCGAAAAGTAGAGTCAAAGGAAGTTTGCCTTTTACCTGTAAAACCGAAGATGTTGTTTTAAATAAACAATTATTAAATAAAACCAGTAAAATTTCAGCGAATAATAACGTTTTTAAAACCTTAAGATTGGCGTTGTCTTGTACTGCAGAATATACAACATATCATGGAGGAACAGTTGCCGGAGCTTTAGCAGCTATGAATGCAACTATGACAAGAGTAAATGGTATTTTCAATAAAGATTTAGCTGTAAAATTAAATATTATCGCAAATGATAATCTCTTGATTTATACGAATGCCGCTACGGACCCTTATTCTCCGTCTAATCTTGGAGCTGCAGCAGTTGATCCAACATGGAACAAAGAGTTACAGGATAATTTAACTAGTACCATAACAAATGGGGGGTATGATATTGGGCATTTATTTGGTGCAGATGGCGGTGGCGGGAATGCTGGATGCATCGGTTGTGTATGTGTCAATCCTACAGTTGGAGTTCCATTAGCAAAAGGGAGTGCTTTTACATCTCCAAGCGATGGAAAACCAGAAGGAGATACGTTTGATATTGATTTTGTTGTACATGAAATGGGTCATCAGTTAGGAGCAAATCATACTTTTTCTTATCAAGTAGAAGGTACAGGTTCAAATGTTGAGCCTGGAAGTGGTTCAACAATTATGGGTTACGCAGGAATTACGTCAGATTATGATGTTAAATCTAATTCCGATGATTACTTTGCGTATGCAAGTATTTTGCAAATCCAGACTAATCTTTCTTCAAAAACGTGTCCTGTCAGTACAGCAATAAGTAATAGCCCTCCTGTGATCAATGCGGGTTCTGATTGGGAAATCCCTAATGGTACGGCTTTTAAGTTGACAGGGACTGGTTCAGATGTAAATGGTGATACCATTACCTATTGTTGGGAGCAAAATGACTCTGCTACAACTGCAAGTGGAGCAAATAGTATTGCTTTGCCAACAAAATTAGACGGTCCTCTTTTTAGATCAATGTATCCAAGTAGTTCACCAATACGATACATGCCTGCTTACAGTAACGTTTTGGCTAATAAATTAACTACAACATGGGAATCAGTTTCTACTGTTGCCAGAACACTTCATTTTACTTTAACAGGCAGGGATAATGCTGCTCTGGGAACAGCTCAAACGAATACAGATGAAATGATTGTAGATGTAAGCGGAACAGTTGGTCCATTTGCGGTAACATCCCAAAATACAGAAAATTTAAGTTGGTTTCAAGGAACTTCACAAACAATAACGTGGAGTGTAAATGGTTCAAATACTTTAGTTGGCTCTGCCAATGTAAATATTAAACTTTCTATTGATGGGGGATTAACTTTTCCAACAACTTTAGTTTCTGCTACTCCAAATGATGGTTCCCAAGTAATTACGGTTCCAAATATTACTGAAAAAAATTGTAGGATTTTAATTGAACCAACAGGAAATATTTATTATGCGGTAAACAGCAAGTCTTTTTCTATTGGATATTCAGTTACGTCTTCTTGTGCTACTTATACTTTTGCTGCTCCGTTTCCTGTGACGGAATCACTTACATATACTACTAAAACAATTACTGTTCCGCCTACGACAGGATCTATTGCCGATGTAAATCTTTCGGTTGGTTTTACGCATGCTTATTTGTCAGATGTACAAATAGATG
>JBJOQF010000087.1:0-3163 GCA_046050185.1 Bacteroidota bacterium | reverse complement strand
CTAAATCTATTTTTAAATTTTATTTTTTTGCTTTTTCTTTCTTTTCCTCTTCTCTAAAATAAGCCATATAACCAACAATTTCTTTGGTACGTCTTAAATATTCCTCAAAAAGATCAGGACGATACACAACTGGTTTTCCATTGGTCAACTTGGTAATTTTAGGATCAAAGAAAGCATACGTATAAAAAGCACTTACCACAAGTTGATCTGATGGTATTAAATGATCATATAAGTAAATATATTTTAAAATAAAATCCTTCTTTTCAGGATATATATTTATAAGTTTCCAAAAAGCCTTTTGAATTTCTGATTTACTAAGACTCTCTTTCACATCTACAAAAGTATAGGTATCCTTGTAAACTTCTTTTCGATATTCTGGATCATTAATAAGTTTTTGAGCTTCATTACTAAATATCATCTGATCATTATCCACCTTAACACCAGGGGTTTTAAGATCCTCCACCCACTTCTTTATTTCTTCTTCCTTGTCATGAAGAAATTGTGCTTGTTCAGCAGTAATTGTTATTTTAGGCTCTGGCTCCTGACCAAATGCTGAAAAATTAATACAGATAATGCAAACTATGAGATATTTTATTGTTTTAATTTTTACTTGCATAATTCGTTTGATTTAATTTTTTTGTTTTAATTTTTTTATCAACAGCATTTAATTTCAACTCTAATTCTAATATCTTTTGATCTAATGTAACTTGTTGTTGTTTAACTTTTTCGACACTTACTTTCCAATTTCCGTTTTGAACGCCAACAACTGTATTTACCATTTTAGGTCCTAGATTAGGTTTATTTTCCCAAGTACGTCCAACTGCTAATAAGTGGTCTTGTGACTTCATATCTTCCGGATGTATTGCTACTCCGTATCCTTTAACTTCTTTGCTTGCCACTATAAAATCCCCTGATTTTACGGCTCCAATTACTTTCACAGGAACTTGACCCATAAATGCCACATTATTTCCTATATGGTTTTTCCCGTTTTCTGGAATATTTCCTAAAACAATAGGTTTATGGGAAACAACCATTATTTGCTCAACATTGATTAAATCTTTTGTGATCTTACCTCCTTTTACAGCAACAATATCTCCGGCTGTTATGTATTCTTCTTGATTAAGACGCTCTAACCACTCTGCATAATCCCCATGTCCTGAAGAGTATTCTACCCCAATTTTATTAAAACTATCTACAAGATTAGAAATATTCACAATTCCTGAAGTAATCCCATCCAACAAATCAACTCCAACAAAACTGGCTATTACATTTAATACATAGACATTATCTAATACCGTATTATCTCTGAAATCTTTTGTCGATTGTGCTCTGATTGTTCCTGTTTGTCTACCGTCCTTATCTTGAAAAGTAATGTACTCATTTTCCTTGCTCAATGAATTACTAACTTCTGAAAATGTGAAATTAGGAATCGTTAGCTGAGGCAAACCATTTGTAGGAATCGTTGGGATTCTAGGAATAAGATTTGGTATTGCAGGAAGCAAAGTAGTACGAGGAAAAACTATTGCAGGACTTGCAATTCTTGGAATACTTGGAGTACAAATTTCAAAAGGAGGCACACAAACAGTGGCACACCCTAATAAACCTGTAGGGTCACAAATTTCTTCACAAGCTTGTGGCAAACACCATCTTCCTCCATTAAAAAAAACAATTTCATTAACTATAGTAAATTGTGGTATTGCAACCTCAGGCAAACCTCTAGGCAAACCTAATCCAGTATTTATTGAGCCAATGATTGCATTTGTAATCTGTGCAATACCTCCTGCTAAGTAAGTGACTGGTACTAGATTTAATAAATCTGCCGGAGAGAAACTACCTCCGTCAAGCCATCCTTTAACCGTATTCAATGGACCGTCTAAAACCACAAGCGCCGGGTTTTCTATGTTGAGATAGCTTCCTCCATTCCATGCTCCATGCGTTCTGCCTAACTTTATCAACAACCCGTCTCCGGTACCGCCATCTGTGTTCTCAAAAGTGGCTACAAAATCAGGATTAGCACTTTTGATATTGATACCTTCAGTTGCTATACTTCCTAATGTGGCTATTCCAGTTACATTTAGTGAATTATCTATAACTGTTGCGCCATCAACTGTTAAGGTATTGTTGATATCGGTTGCGCCATCTACATTTAACGTACCAGTTAAGTTACTGGAATTTCCTCCTGTAACACTCAAGGTGTTGTTTAAAGTTGTAGCTCCATCAACTGTTAAAATACCTGTTAATCCTGTTGGGCTTTGATTTTGTACTGTTAGACTTTTATTTAAAGTAGTTATCCCATTTACTGTAAGATCATCATTTAAAGTCTGCTTTCCAGCTACTTCAAGATTTCCTGATAAGTAAACTGGACTTCCATTGGTTACATTTAGTGCATTATTCAAATTAGTTACACCATCAACTGTTAATGATCCTGTCAATCCTGTTGATTTTTGACCTGCAACTGTTAAATTATCATTTAAGGTCGTCGTTCCTGAAACAACTAAAGTGTTATTAAGATTAGTAGCTCCAGCCACTTTTAGCTGACCGCTTAAATCTGAAAGACTTCCATTAGCAACCGTCAGTGAATTATTTAAATTAGTCACACCATCAACAGTTAATGCTCCCGTTAATTTGGTCGAACTGCCATTATTTACCGATAGCGATTTGTTTAAATTTGTGGTGCCATCTACTACTAGATTCCCAGAAAATGAAACATCCCCTTTTACAGATAATTTTCCCGTTGCCGTGATGTCTCTATGCAAAGCATAAGGCGTAAACAAAAGAGCTTGATTACTCAAATCCTTATAACTTCCGTCCAAATTAATTTCTACTTTCAAATCCTTTGAACTACCATCCCAGAGAATTTCTGTGTAAACTCCTAACGATGGAGATCCTTTTCCTATCACTAAATTAATCATACCATAAGCATCGGTACTTGTGGTATGAATCTCTTGGTATTCAACTACATTATTTGAATTTGTTATTGTAAAACGAACAGAAAGTGATTTGTTTGGAAAAATATTTCCAGCTGAATTTACTCCCGGTATTTCTTGAGATTTTGGATTTAATATAACAGCCTGATAACTCATCCCATCTGTTTGCGCAGTAAGCTTGATGCTTGAAAATAATACTAACGCAAATACTATTAATTTTCTCATATTAATTATTT
>JBJOQF010000086.1:0-4812 GCA_046050185.1 Bacteroidota bacterium | reverse complement strand
AGAGTCAACTATTTATGTTGATGATTTTGAGGGCTCGCAATCAACTATAGATATGCGTTCTCCATATGCTTGGAGTTTGTCATCAACTCCAGAGAAAAATGCCAAAAGTACATATGATTTTAATGCCAGTGCGAACGATTTGAGTTACGGTTTCAAAAGAGCCAAGTTGGCTTGGTATTCAATAGATCCTGTATTCTACGCTCAAAAACCATCTGGAATTACAAATGAAGAATTGTCTTTCAATACCACCAGAAGAATTTTTAGTGAAGAATTATATCCTTTAACTGATATTGCACAGGGACAATCCCAAGTTGTAAATACATTAGATTTAAGTTATTATCCGTCTGACAGAGGGCCGTATAATAATAGTTTGAACGTTTCTATAGACCCAACAAGTAATTTTGGAGGAATAATGAGATCCTTGAATTCGACTAATTTCGAACAAGGAAATGTAGAATACATTCAATTTTGGATATTAGATCCTTATGTGGGAAGTGGTGAAATACCACAATCTAATACAGGTAAAATTTATTTCAATTTAGGTGAAGTTTCAGAAGATGTATTGAAAGATGGTAGAAAACAATATGAAAATGGACTTGGTCCAGACCAAATATTAGCAAATCCAAGGTCTATTTGGGGAGATGTACCTGCATCACAATCTTTAATTTATGCTTTTGATACCAATGCAAATAATAGAACCAATCAAGATGTTGGTTTAGATGGTTTGGCTAATGCCAAAGAAGGAGAGGTTTATAATAATTTTGCATCCGATTCAGATCCTGCTGGAGATGATTATACCTATTATTTGAATACATCAGGAAATATTTTGGACAGATATAAAATGTATAATGGTGTAGATGGAAATTCCGCAGTTGATATTAACGATCCTAATCGAGGTTCTTCGACTGTTCCTGATGTAGAAGATATCAATAGAGATAATACCATGAATACAATCAATGCATATTATGAATATAGTATTGATGTTAAACCTAACATGAATGTTGGAGAAAATTACATTACTGATATAAGAAGTACACAAGTTACATTGCCAAACGGATCAACAACTGATGCCAGATGGATTCAGTTTAAAATTCCTGTTTCACAACCTGAAAACACTATTGGGAATATTTCTGATTTTAGATCAATCCGTTTCATGAGAATGTTCATGACCGGTTTTAATGATCTGGTAACGGTTCGTTTTGGAGCGTTAGATTTAGTGAGAGGAGAATGGAGAAGATATACTAATACACTTGATTTTAATGATACAAATGTTACTGATGATAAGACCACTTTGGATGTTTTAGCAGTAAATGTTCAAGAAAATAATGAAAGATGCCCTGTAAATTATATCACTCCTCCAGGAGTAGTTAGAGAGCAATTGTACAATAATAATACGGTTATCAACCAGAATGAGCAATCATTATCTTTAAGAGTGTCTGGTGATGGATTGGAGCCAGAAGATTCGAGAGCTGTTTTTAAAAATGTGAGTATTGACATGCGTCAATTCAAAAAATTGAAAATGTTCTTACATGCGGAATCGTTGCCAAATGAGATTGCACTTCGTGATAATCAAATGGTAGGATTTATCCGTTTTGGAAATGATTTCACACAGAATTTTTATCAAATAGAAATACCCTTAAAAGTTACAGTTCCTTCCTCAACTTCAAGTTCTGATTGTTCGGCTTTAAGTGCCGAAACGGTTTGGCCTGAAGACAATGAAATTGATTTGTCCTTAGCATTATTGACTAAATTGAAGATTCTGGCAATGGGCATCGATCCAAGTACACTTCCTCTGGATGGAATCTATTATCAAAATGAAGAAGAGTTAGATCCATCTCTGGCTAACAAAAGTAATAAGCTAAGATTGGGTATAAAAGGAAATCCTAATTTTGGATTAGCGCGAACATTAATGGTTGGTGTAAAAAGTAATGAAACTCATCAAGATGTTAAAGGAGAAGTTTGGTTTAATGAACTTCGCTTAGCTGATATGGATAATCAGGGTGGTATGGCAGCTGTTCTGAATGTGGATTCAAATTTTGCTGATTTCGCCACAGTTTCTGCCACAGGTAAAAAAAGTACCATAGGTTTTGGAGCATTAGAAGAAGGTCCAAATGAAAGAAATAGAGAGGATACAAAACAATATAATATTGTAACAAATGTTAATTTAGGTAAATTATTACCGCCAAAATGGGGAATTAATTTACCGTTCAATTATGCTATTGGTGAAGAAATCATTACACCGGAATATGATCCATTTAATCAAGATATCAAATTAAAACAGTTATTGGATAATACGTCTGATCGAGCCGAAAAGGATAATATAGAAAGAAGAGCAATTGATTATACGAAACGTCAAAGTATCAATTTTATAGGTGTTAGAAAAGAAAGAAGACCGGAACAAAAACAACATGTTTATGATCTTGAAAACTTCACTTTTTCGCAGTCTTTTAATCAGGTAGAACGTCATGATTTTGAAATAGAAGATTATGTAGATCAACAGGCAAATTCATCTGTTGATTATGCTTATAGTTTTAAGCCAAAAGCTGTCGAGCCGTTTAAAAAAGTAGCTTTCATGAAGAAAAGTAATTACTGGAAACTGCTAAGTGATTTTAATTTTAATTACTTGCCTTCAAACATTTCTTTCAATACTAATATTATTAGACAGTACAATCGTCAACAATTTAGACAAGTTGATGTGGAAGGGATTGGTCTTGATCCATTATACAGAAGAAATTTTGCGTTCAATTATCAATATGGTTTTAATTTTAATTTGACAAAATCTTTAAAATTAAATTATACAGCTTCTTCCAGTAATATTGTCAAGAATTATTTAAACGAAAACAACGAGCCAATTGATACTTTTACAATTTGGGATAGTTATTGGGATATTGGAGATCCTAATCAGCACATGCAGCAGTTAGTTGTGAATTATGAGATACCAATTAATAAAATTCCGCTATTTAGTTTTATAAAAGCAAACTACTCTTATACGGGTGATTACACCTGGCAACGAGCTTCTAACGCATTATCTCAAATTGAAATTGATGGAAATAACTATAATTTAGGGAATACCGTTCAAAATGCAAGTTCAAATAATTTGAATGCTACATTCAATATGGATGCGCTTTATAAGTATTTAGGATTAACAAAAAATACAAATAAAGCAGTTGCTAAACCTAAGGCAACTGTGCCAAAACCGGGAGAAAAAGTTGTGAATACAAATACACAACAAATTGCAAAAAATAATCAATTTGTAGATGGTTTGATTGGGATTTTAACCAGCGTTAAAAATATCCAAATGAATTACACGGAGAACAGTGGTACAATATTACCTGGATATACTCCGGGTGTTGGATTCCTTGGTTCGTCGAGACCGTCATTAGGATTTATTTTTGGCAGTCAGGATGATATACGATATGAAGCAGCTAAGAACGGATGGCTAACCAATTATCCTGATTTTAATCAAAACTATTCACAAGTAACCAATAAGTTGTTTAAAGCTACAGCAAATGTAGATTTGATGCCTGATTTAAAAATTGATTTGTCATTGGATAGATCTTATTCTAAAAATTTTTCAGAGCAATATGATGTTGATGTTAATGGAGATTATCACCCAAGATCTCCATACAGTTATGGTCTTTTTTCGATTTCTACCGTTTTAATAAAAACATCTTTCTCGACTAGTGATGAAAACACATCTGTTGCTTTTGAAGATTTTAGAAATAATAGACTTGCAATCGCAAATAGATTGGCAACGCAACGTGGTATAGATATCAATAATCCTGCAAATCTAGATGCAGAAGGATATCCTTTAGGATATGGTAAAAATAATCAAGCGGTATTGTTGCCGGCTTTCTTAGCGGCTTATTCAGGAACTAATGCAACGGATGTTTCACTTGGAATTTTTAGAAATTTTCCAATACCAAACTGGGCTGTAAAATACAATGGATTGATGCGTTATGCTTTTTTCAAAAAGAATTTCAAACGCTTTTCTATGCAACACAGTTACAGAGCTTCTTATACTATCAATGCATTTAGATCTAATTTTGAATATGATAAAACGCCAAATGGAGTGGATGCCAGCGGTAATTTTTTCAACAGCACAATTATGTCAAACATCAATTTAGTAGAGCAATTTAGCCCGCTTATCAGAATGGATTTTGAATTAAAAAGCTCATTAAAAGTGCTGACCGAAATAAAGAAAGATAGAGCATTATCAATGAGTTTTGATAATAATCTATTGACTGAAGTAAAAGGAGTTGAATATGTTGTTGGACTTGGTTATCGATTTAAAGATGTGATTTTCTCCTCTAAATTAGCTGACAATCCTACAGGAATTATAAAAAGTGACATTAACTTGAAGGGAGATCTTTCGTATCGAAATAATCAAACTATTGTTAGGTATTTAGATTATGATAACAATCAATTGGCTGGAGGACAAAATATTTGGTCTTTAAAAATTACTGCAGATTATGCATTCAGTAAAAATTTGACAGCGATTTTATATTATGATCATTCATTTTCGAAAGCAGTAATATCAACTTCTTTTCCTTTAACAAATATTAGATCTGGATTTACGTTACGTTATAATTTTGGGAATTAATTTTTTTAAAATCTAAACAAGATTTGAATTGAGATTGTTACATTTGTTCCCTAAAATTCAATTATCAATTAATAATTATCAATTAGTATTTATATGAATATACCAGCAAATTTAAAGTACACTAAAGACCACGAATGGGTTAGTATTGAAGGCGATATCGCAACAGTAGGAATTACTGATTTTGCACAAAAGGAATTAGGGGATATTGT
>JBJOQF010000085.1:0-3935 GCA_046050185.1 Bacteroidota bacterium | reverse complement strand
ATAACGCATAATAGGTTGCAAAACCTTCTTGTAACCAATGCTGTTTGCCACTTTCAGCGGTGATTAGATTACCAAACCACTGATGTGCTAATTCATGAGCATTGACATTCGTATAATTTCGGTCTTCAAAACCTTTTGAATCAACAACATAGCGTGTAGAAAATAAAGTTGCCGAAGTATTTTCCATTCCGGCATACAAAAAATCACGAACAGGAGCTTGTTTGTATATTTCCCAAGGATACTTCACTCCTATTTCCTTTTCTAAAAAATCAAATAGTTGCTTTGAATAGCGATACGTTGGTTCGAATTTAGATTTGTCTTTGGATTCATAGTACATCTCTAAAGGAATTCCGGAGTTTGATTCCTGTGTTTGCTTTTCAAATTTTCCTATGGTAAGCATCAATAAATAAGAGCTCATTGGTTTTTGCATTTGGTATTTCCAAACCGAAAGTCCATCAAGTCTTGATTTAAATTTCAAAACTCCATTTGAAATTACCTGATAGTCTTTATTAAATACAATATTCAAATTGAAAATCACTTTTTCATTCACATCATCAAAACTAGGGAACCAATGACTAGTATATTTTCCTTGTCCTTGCGTCCAAATTTGCAAATTATCATTTGTTTCAGATCCGATGAAATACATGGTTTGTTTTGGCTTAGCCAAATAATGAAAAGTCAGGCTATTTTTGCCTTTTTTGAATGGAAATATAATTTGCAATTGCTTTTGTGTGTTGCTAAAATTGATAGGTTTCCCGTTCAGTTTCAAATCAGAAAACTCCATGTTTTGCGCATCAATTTTAATGGTATCAATGGATTTCAAAACTTCAAAATCATAATCAACATCTCCAAAAACTGTTTGTTCAATTGGATTAACAGCAATTTTTCCTAAAACCGATTTAAAATCAACAAATTGCGTTTGTTGGGCGAATGTTATTGTGGATAGTAAGAGGAAAAGGTATTTCATTCTAATTGGATTTTATGGAATCTGTATTCCAATTTTTAGGATTGTTTTTTATATAATGATATATTGTATCGAATGAATTATAATTGCGGATAATATGATCGTGATAATTCGTTTGCCAAATTACGTTTATAATTTGTCGTTCCGGTTCTTTGGTAGAGACGCACTGCAGTGCGTCTCTACTACACGGTGCGTCTCTACGGATGACGAAACAATTTCAATCAACAAATGAATATGATTGGGCATAATAACCCAATTATAAAAAAACCAACGTTCTCTTATTGCAATTGATCTCAACAATTCCGTTTCAATGATTTTTCCGTTATCGTTTAATATCATAATGTCACCATCAATAGTTCCAAAAACACATTCTCTATTTTGAGTAACTAAGGTAATAAAACAGATTGCTTCACTGGAATAATCCCAATTTTTCAATCTATTCGATTCAGTTTGATATTTATTTTTAAATAATGGTATTTAAAATGATTAATGTGATTTTCAAAGTTACAAAGGTTTACTAAACTAATAGTACAAATTTTGTAAGTTTACCCACAGAAAAACCTCAAGAAAACCTATTGAAAAAGAAAGCCTTATTTAATTGGAGCAGCGGAAAAGATTCTGCGCTTGCCTTATACAAAACATTACAAAATTCAGAATTTGAAATTACCTGTTTACTGACTAGTGTAAACCAACAATTTCAACGTATTTCCATGCATGGCGTTCGGGTAGAATTATTGAAACAACAAGCTAAAAGTATTGGATTACCGCTAGAAATCATGCAAATTCCCGAAATGCCCACAATGGAAGTCTATGAAAAAGTCATGAAGGAAACATTGGAAAAACTAAAAAATCAAGGTGTAACACATTCTATTTTTGGAGATATATTTCTGGAAGATTTGCGTAAATATCGTGAAGATAAATTAGCCGAAATAGGTTTCGAAGGCATTTTTCCGCTTTGGAAAATTCCAACACAAGACTTGATTCAAGAATTTATAAGTCTGGGCTTCAAAACAATTGTCGTTTGTGTAAACGAAGGCTTTTTAGACAAAAGCTTCGTAGGTCGCGTTATCGATCAGGATTTCATCAACGATCTACCAGAAAACGTAGATGTTTGCGGCGAAAATGGCGAATTCCACACCTTCACTTTTGACGGACCAATTTTCTCTAAACCCATAAATTTTGAAATTGGCGAAATTGTTTATAGAAAATATGAAAAACCAAAGGAAGCAGATTCCTCGGATACCGCTTGTGACACGAGTGCTTCAGATGCGTTTGATTTCGGGTTTTGGTATTGTGATTTAGTGGAAAAATAAAAATATTCATAACTTCTACGATTATTTCCTTTCCTCATACATTTTCAACAGTTGCGTAACTGTATTCCAGTTCCTGATAGTTGCGGTAACATTCAGTTTTTTCTCGATGTATTTTTGATCAAATCTTGTCTTTCCGGCTCCAACAGCGTATTTGATAAAAATTCTACTGCCGTCAATACTGGCTTCATCGGGCTTAAATTGACTAATTTTCAAATCATTGATACTAGTGCTTTGCAACGCGATAGAAATAAACGCCACATATAATTTTTTAATATCTATGTCTTTTTCCTTCAAAAAAGGATTATTCTTGAAACACGCTTCCAAGTCTTCTTTAGCAATTACCACAATAGGCACTTCATGTCCAAAAACCTTAAAAATTTCCTGCTTTATTTTGAAACCAACCGCAGCTGCATTTTCTTCTTCTGTATCCACAAAAACATTCCCAGATTGTATATAGGTTTGTACATTTTGAAAACCAATGGCTTCCAAAATCGTTTTCAGTGCCTCCATTTTTATCATGTTGTGACCAGAAACATTTATGCCACGAAGTAATGCGAGATGAGTTGTCATTATTTAAGCTTTTTTATTTTGCGAAGATATTGTCTTTGGAGAGAATTTTGATATTTTAGTTTTTAATAAAAAAAGTATTTTTTTCACTTTAAACAACTTTTTAATTGCGTTTGATTAAAATCAAAGGCAAATCATAAACTCTCATTTCCAAATTTACTAACAAAAAACTATCTTCGCTTTTTCTTAATTGAAAGATTAAATGATTAAAGATTTAAAGATTATCCAATTTTTCAAATCCTAAATCTAAAAAACTAAAATCCAACAGTCTAATAATCTAAATGTCCAATAACCTCCTACTAACCCCCATAGAATACCTCAAAGGCGTTGGTCCCAATCGGGGTGAATTGTTGCGTAAGGAATTAGGAATTCATAAGTACGGAGATTTGGTTAATTTTTTTCCGAACAGATATATCGATCGAACTCGGTATTACAAGATTAACGAACTGCAAAACAATATTGCCGAAGTTCAGATTATTGGTAAAATCATCAACATCAAAACCGTTGAATTTGGTCGAAACCAAAAACGATTGGTTGCTACCTTTGTGGATGATACCGGACAAATGGAACTAGTATGGTTTCAAGGTCACAAATGGATTCGGGAGAGTTTAAAGCTGAATGAAATTTGTGTGGTTTTTGGGAAATGCACGTCTTTTGGAAATGCGTTCAATATGGCGCATCCGGAAATTGAGTTGATGAGCGAGCACGAACAAAGTCTGCGTTCAGCAATGCAACCCGTGTATCCTTCGACAGAAACCTTGACGAATCGCGGGATTTCAAACCGGGTGATTAATAAACTGATGCAACAATTATTTCTGGAAACGCAGGCGTTATTCACAGAAACTTTACCCGATTATTTGATTAACGAATTGAAACTGATTTCTAAAAAAGCAGCTTTATTCAACATTCATTTTCCAAAAAGCGCAGACGTTTTGGCGAAAGCCAAATTCCGATTGATTTTTGAAGAATTGTTCTTTATCCAATTGCAATTAATCACGAAAAATCTCATTCGGAAACATAAAATAAAAGGATACCCGTTTACTACAGTAGGCGAATATTTCAATGATTTTTATCAGAATCATTTGCCTTTT
>JBJOQF010000084.1:0-3450 GCA_046050185.1 Bacteroidota bacterium | reverse complement strand
ATGGAACAACAAATAGACACTGCCGAGTTAGGAGAATCAATCGTAAAAATATTAAAAACTATTTACGATCCGGAGATTCCTGTAGATATTTACGAATTAGGATTGATTTATGATGTAATGGTCAATACGGATTATGAAGTAAAAATCCTGATGACACTTACTTCCCCAAACTGCCCTGTTGCAGAAAGCTTACCAAGAGAAGTAGAAGAAAAAGTAAAATCAATTACTAATGTAAAAGATGCGGAAGTAGAAATTACTTTTGATCCGCCTTGGAGCAAAGATTTAATGAGCGAAGAAGCAAAATTAGAATTGGGAATGTTGTAAAATTTGTTTAAAGTTTCAGGTTGCTCAACTTGAAACTTGAAACCTCAAACTTGAAACTTTTCAAATGGAAGAAATAATAAATAAAGTAGCGAATAGTGTTTTGGAAGTCTTCGATCTTGAAGATTATTATCCAAAAGGGATTCGTACGCAAATAGATATTTCGCAATGGCTTTTGGAAGGTTTTTTATTGAAAGAAAAAGACTTTAGAGAGCAGCTTAAAAATCACGATTGGTCACAATATCAAGATCAATACGTCGCTATTAATTGCAGTACCGATGCTATTGTTCCTGCTTGGGCTTCGATTTTGGTTGCAATTCAATTAGCGCCATTTGCAAAGAAAATTATCAATGGGACTTTAGCCGATTTAGACGCTTCAATTTACGAAGAATTGTTGCCTAAAATTGATTATTCCGTGTATGAAAACAAGCCTGTTATTATAAAAGGATGCTCTAGAAAACCAGTCCCGATGCGAGCTTATGTATTGGCCGCGCATTACCTGCAACCTTTTGCACGAAGCATTATGTATGGCGAAGCATGCTCTGCCGTTCCATTATACAAAGCGGGTAAAAAAGAGTAATACTCATTTATATTTTAATAGTAGAATTTAAAAGATAAAGCCATGAAAAAAATAGCGTTTTCTTTACTGTTTCTTTTTGCCTTAATTTCTATAAATGCGCAAGAAACTTCAAAAGACACCACAAAACTATGGACTAAAAAAGGGAATATCTCTTTGCTTTTTAATCAATCAGCTTACAACAAGCAATGGCTGGGAGGCGGAACTTCAAACGTTGCGGGGAATTTTGGTTTGAATTATGATTTCAATTATAAAAATGGAGCTGTAGTTTGGGATAATAAATTCATTGTGGCTTATGGTCTGAGTAAAATAAAAGGAGCTGAAAAAGCTGCCAAAACGGATGATCGTTTAGAACTGAATTCACTTTGGGGTAAAAAAGCGCAAGGAGAATGGTACTATTCTATGTTTTTTAATTTCAAGACTCAAATGGATTCTGGTCTTGATAAAAATAATACCAAAATTTCTCATTTCTTTTCTCCGGCTTATTTTCAAGTTGGACCTGGAATGTGGTGGAAAAAAAGTAATAATTTAAGTGTCAATTTTTCTCCTGCAACAGCAAAACTAATTATTGTTCATCCTCATTTTACTGAATTTGGTCCTTCTTTTGGAGTATTGCAAGGTGATTCTTCCCGATTTGAATTTGGAGCTAGTATTTCGGGATATTATAAATTCAATATCATGACAAATGTATCCATTGAAAACAGATTGAATTTATATTCTAATTATTTAAACAATCCACAAAATGTTGATGTCGATTACCAAATGAATATGCTTCTGAAAATAAACAAATACTTGTCAGCAAATGTGGCTGTACAAACAATTTATGATGACAATTCCATTCAAGCCGTTCAGGTGAGAGAAGTGTTTGGTTTAGGAATTAATTATGGTTTCTAAGAAATCGCGTTTTTTATAAAAAAGGACTTTTAGAAAATTTCTAAAAGTCCTTTTTATATTTGTCCCGTACTGAAACAACACTGTTTTAGGCATCTTCATTGCAAACGAGCCTTCAGTGGGCATACTTAAAATGACATATTAATTTAAATTTTGTTTGAGTTTAATTTATGAAAGTAAATATAAGAAACCGCTAAAATTCCAAATACGACCAATGGAAAAAATGTTTGCCCATTTATTCCGTCAACTGCTCCGTGACTTATGGATGCAAAGATAAAGTCAAAAGCAAAACCTGCATAAGCCCATTCTTTTACTCGTTTAGGAACTTGCGGAATAACTAATGCTAAAACTCCTAAAACTTTAAAGACGACCAATGCGTTTCCAAAATATTCAGGATAACCTAAATGTCTAATTCCTTCTTTTGCCAATTCTGTTTGTGAAGTCAGAGCAGGCATTACTCCTTCAAATAATGCGATAATTGTCGTTGCAGTCCAAAATATTATTTTTTCTTTTTTCATTTTTTATATGGTTTTGTTTGTATTCAATATCGTAATGGTCATCTTGCAATGACCCGCTTGGCGCTTAGCTGAAGAAAAAAAGCTTATACTTTAAGTTAAAGACTAAACTAAAAGTACAAAACCTACTTTCAGAAATTCCCAAAACTCACATTTTGGAAAATCTTAGCTGTCCGTTGTTCTTTCATGAAGTTATCACACTTTCTTTAATTCCCTAAATTTATTCATATCTAAATAAATTATACCCCAAGTGTGTCCATCTAAATCTTCAATACTTCTTACTTGCATAAATCCTTCATCCCGCATAGGTACTGGTTCTATCCCTCCTGCTTTTAAACCGTTTTCAATAATTTCATTTACTCTATCAAGGCTTTCGACAGGAAGTGTAAAAGTCGCAGCTACATTATTTTTTGTATCCAGTATCGGTTTTTTGTTATAGAAACTAAAAAAATCCTTTGACTGAAGCATTACATAAATTTGTTCGCTCCATACCATGCACTTTTGATTTTCACCAGTAAATAAAGAGTAGTTTGTAAATCCTAATTGGGTGTAGAAGCCCATTGATTTTTCTAAATCTTCAACTGGTAAATTGATGAAAATTTGTTTCATTTTGTAATTTTCTTTTTTTATTTTAAAAATAACAAAAAGCTATGAATTACTAATCGTTTGTCGTATTATTTTCT
Source organism: Bacteroidota bacterium (assembly GCA_046050185.1). Taxonomy (GTDB): domain Bacteria; phylum Bacteroidota; class Bacteroidia; order Flavobacteriales; family Flavobacteriaceae; genus Flavobacterium. The sequence continues at coordinate 463 of JBJOQF010000084.1, read as the reverse complement.
CACTGTTATTGATACAGTTTAAAAAACTACTCTACTAATTATAGCATATCAGCGTGACAGGGGGTAGCCGTAAATAAAGAGTTTGAGTAAATCCGAAGGATGATAAGCGTGTCTTCCATTCTCGACAAAATCGAAAGTGAATCCAAAATCAGGAAGTTTAAGACTGTCTATCAAGGCTCCTGAAGTAGTCTTGTTTTAGCAATACGCGTTGCAAACGCTACAATTTACCTCATAATTGAAGAGTAGGTACTCGTTGCAAATGAGCACCAAAGAACGGGAACAAAAGAGAGCCAGTTAGGTTAAAAAGGATTATTTTTATCTGTTGAATTCCAAATTATAAATGGCTAATTTCAAATAAATTATTATTTTTTTAATGTGATTACAATAACCCCACTTGTACCTTGGGCACCATAAATAGAGGCATCAGCTCCTTTTAAAACGCTTATTTTTTTTACATTATTAG
>JBJOQF010000083.1:0-6052 GCA_046050185.1 Bacteroidota bacterium | reverse complement strand
GCCGTAATTCGTCGGTTTCCTTTCGTAATTTCAGAAATTCTGGTTTGAGGAATTTTCAAATCCTTAGATAATCGGTATGCCGTTATTTCCAAAGGAATAAGAAATTCTTCCAATAAGATTTCACCCGGATGTATGTTTTTTAATTTTTCCATTTCTTAACTATTTTAATGATAATCTACAATTTCAACAAGGGAAGCATTTCCATTTTCCCAAATAAAAATAATTCGCCATTGATTGTTAATTCGAATGCTATAATAGTCTTTTAAATTACCGTTTAGTTTTTCTAAACGGTTGCAAGGCGGTATTCTTAAATCAACTAAATCTTGAGAATTATGAAGCATTCTTAGTTTTCGTCTGCCTATTTGTTGAATTTCGATTGAAGGTTTCTTTACAACAATTCCATTCCATATTTTTTCAGTTTCTTTAGATCCAAATGAAATTATCATACCTTTAGCGTTACTAACGTCAAAAGTAAGTAAAAAAAATTATTATTTCATCTTAAAACAAACTATTTTTGCACCACAACTAAATAAAACAATATCATGACTATTTTACTATTGGGTTCAGGCGGAAGAGAGCATGCTTTTGCATGGAAAATGATTCAAAGTCCGCTTTGCGACACACTTTTTGTAGCACCTGGAAATGCCGGTACCGCTGCAATAGCCAATAATATTAACATCAGCCCAACTGATTTTGACGCTATAAAAGCTTTTGTTCTTCAGGAAAAAGTGGAGATGGTTGTTGTAGGACCAGAAGATCCATTAGTAAAAGGGATCTACGATTTCTTTTTAAATGATGCCCAGTTAAAACATATTCCGGTTATTGGGCCATCAAAAATTGGTGCTCAATTAGAAGGAAGTAAAGAATTTGCCAAAGAATTTTTGATTAAACATAATATCCCAACGGCTGCTTACGATAGTTTCACTGCTGAAACAGTTGAAAAAGGATGTGAATTTTTGGAGACATTGCAACCGCCTTATGTTTTAAAAGCGGACGGATTAGCAGCTGGAAAAGGCGTTTTGATTATTCAAGATTTGGCGGAAGCCAAAGAAGAATTAAGAAACATGTTAGTGCACCAAAAATTTGGTACAGCCAGTTCTAAAGTGGTGATTGAAGAATTCCTTGACGGAATCGAATTGAGCTGTTTTGTCCTTACTGACGGGAAAAATTATAAAATACTGCCAACTGCCAAAGATTACAAACGCATTGGCGAAGGTGACACTGGATTAAATACAGGTGGAATGGGAGCAGTTTCTCCAGTTCCATATGTTGACGCTGTTTTGATGGAAAAAATTGAAACACGCATCGTAAAACCAACTATTGATGGTTTCCAGAAAGACGGAATTCCGTATAAAGGATTTGTTTTTATAGGATTGATTAATGTGAAAAACGAGCCAATCGTAATTGAATACAATGTGAGAATGGGCGATCCTGAAACGGAAGTGGTTATTCCAAGATTGAAAACGGACTTAGTCGAATTGTTTTTGGCTGTTGCCAATGAAAAACTAGATGAAATAATACTGGAAGTTGACGAAAGAAGTGCTACTACAATTATGGTAGTTTCCGGGGGATATCCTGAAGATTTTGAAAAAGGAAAAGTGATTTCAGGATTAGAGAACATTCAAGATTCTATTGTTTTTCACGCAGGTACAAAATTAGAAAATGGAAATGTTGTTTCTAATGGCGGAAGAGTTTTAACCGTAACTTCTTATGGAAGTGATTTTGAAGAGGCCATAAAAAAATCTTACCAAAACATAGATAAACTAAATTTTGATAAGATGTATTTTAGAAAAGATATTGGAAACGATTTAAAATAGTTTCCTATATATCGTTCACTTTTTTTAAAATATTATTTTAAGAAAGAGTGAGCGGTAGTATCTTGATTTTCTGTTCCTGCGTCTTCAAAAATTTTCAATTGTTTGATCCAATATACCATTGCAGATGCACAAATAATCATGAAAATCCAGTTGATAGTATTGGCAGCAAACCAAGATTTAAGCTCTAATGAGCGTAAAAAATCTAGAGGAGCAAATAAAATATTTACAAATAAGTATTGTATTCCTTCGAAAAATGCTTTCATAATGTATAAAATTAATTTTATTAATTGTTTTTGAGGAATTCCTGATTGTAGAAAGTTCTTCTTTTATAAAGAATCTTTTTGAACTTGCAGGGTTTCCTTTTTAAACAAGTATTATATTTACAATCACAAAAGTATAAAATATCCTTATGATAACAAGTGTTTTTAAAAAATCTACACCATTAAATTTTTCATTGGTTGTAATTTTAATGCTGGTTTTCTTTTTAATGTACCAATTTCAAGATTTGTCTTGGACTAATTCCTTGTTATTAATTTTAAAAAAAGGGATACTCTTCTGTATTTTATTAGCATCTGTTTTTATTACAAATTTTATTGTCAAGAAGAATGGATTGAGCAAAGACAGTACGTACACCGTTTTTTTTTACTTTTTATTGCTGCTTTTTTTTCCTTCAGCATTAGACAATACGAACCTGATTGTTTCAAATTTCTTTATACTATTAGCCCTTCGCCGATTGATTTCATTGCAATCACTTAAAGCTTCCAAAGAAAAAATATTTGATGCCTCATTGTGGATTTTTTTAGCCACATTATTTCATTTTTGGAGTATTATTTTTATAGTATTGGTTTTTATATCAATAATTTTCCATGTTTCCAGAGATTATAGAAACTGGTTTTTGCCATTTATTGCTTTTTTCGCGGCGGTAATTATTTTCCTGTTTTATGCGACTGTATTTCATGTAAACGTAATAGAATATATAACAAGTAATGTAACGACTAATTTTCAAATAGATTATTTTACTAATAATTACCAAAACGCAGCTTTTTCTATATATGCTACTATTGCATTATTTTTTATTGTTTCTATGTTTGCAACACTGTCTAATAAACCGCAAATTTTACATGTCTCTTTCAAAAAAATAATTGCTTCTTTTTTTATTGGAATAGTAATTTTCTTGATTTCATCTAATAAAAGCAATGATTTATTACTGTTTACCTTTGCGCCATTAGCAATTATGGCAACAACTCATATTGAAATCGCGCAACTAAAATTGAAACAGGAAATCGTACTGTTTGTTTTTATTGCTTGTAGTATGTTTGCTTTTTTCTCCCAATTATAATTTCTCGCCAAAAGCTAAATCTCCTGCATCACCAAGTCCTGGAACAATATAACTGTGTTCATTTAGTTTTTCATCTAATGCAGCAATCCAAAGATGACAAGTATCCGGTAAATGGTTTTTGAGATATGCAATTCCCTCAGGAGCTGCAATTACAACTGCAATGTGAATTTCCTTTGGAGTTCCTCTTTCCATTAATTTATTATAAACAGCAACGATAGATTGTCCTGTGGCAAGCATGGGATCAATCAATAGCACGTTTTTGTTGTTTATATCAGCAATTGCCTGATATTGAACAATAATATCAAAGTAATCATCATTATTAGGATGGTGTCTATAAGCCGAAATAAAACCGTTTTCTGCATTGTCAAAATAATTCAAAAAACCCAAATGCAATGGCAATCCTGCACGTAAAATGGAGCACAGAACTAATTGGTCTTCAATTTCGGTAGTTTTTTTTATTCCGAGTGGACTTTGAATCGCTACGGTTTTATAATGCAGTTCTTTACTCAATTCATAAGCCATGATTTCACCAATACGTTCAATATTTCTTCGAAAACGCATGCTGTCGTTATGAATTTCCACATTTCGAATTTGTCCTAAAAAATGGTTCAGTACGCTATTGTTTTCTGATAAAATATGGATTTGCATGATTTTAATTTTGGAATTAAACTTCTAAAATTTTTTTTATCTATAAAAGTATAAAAAAGTATCTTTGTCTTTTAATATATAAAGATATGTTTTCAAAATTAGCTTATTCAGTTTTCGAACAAAGTATTAAAGATTATCATCAATTTGATAATGTAGATCAGCCTAAAAATAATCCTTTTCCTAAGGATAAATTTGAACATTTATTGTATCATAAAAATTGGATTGACACGGTGCAATGGCATTTTGAAGACATTATTCGTGATCCAAATATTGACCCGGTTGCAGCTTTGACTTTGAAAAGAAGAATCGATGCTTCTAATCAAGAACGTACGGATATGGTGGAATATATTGATAGTTATTTTCTTCAAAAATACAGTCATATAAAAGTTAAAGATAACGCAAAAATTAACTCAGAAAGTCCTGCTTGGGCTTTTGACAGGTTATCAATATTAGCATTGAAAATTTATCACATGCATGAAGAAGCGACTCGTGCAGAAGCTTCTCTGGAACACAGAGATAAATGTCAGGCAAAATTAAATATCCTATTAGAACAAAGAACTGATTTGTCAACCGCTATTGATGACTTAATAAAAGACATTGAAAATGGGGATAAATTCATGAAAGTGTACAAGCAGATGAAAATGTACAATGATGATGATTTGAATCCTGTTTTGTACCAAAACAAGAAGTAATTCTCGGTTTAAATTGTCCCAAAAAATTAAACATATAACCGTCATGAGACTTTCCGCAATGGGGGATGTCGCTATGACGGTTCCTGTTTTACGTGCTTTTGTAAATCAGTATCCACAAGTTAAAATTACGGTTGTTTCCAGACCATTTTTTAAACCTTTTTTCGATTCCATCCCAAATATTTCTTTTTTTGCTTTCGATGAAAAAAAACGACACAAAGGGGTTTTAGGATTGTTGCGTTTGTTCCAAGATTTGAAAGTATTCCGTACTGATGCTTTTGCTGATTTGCATAATGTTTTGCGTTCTAAAATTATCAGAGGTCTTTTTGCTTTAAGCGGAAAAAAAGTGGCGTCGGTCGATAAAGGAAGAGCAGGAAATAAAGCTTTAACCCAGTCAGAAAATAAAGTTTTCAAGCAATTGCCAACGATGTTTGAAAAACACTGTAATGTATTTAAGGAACTGGGTTTTACAGTTGATTTATCTCATCCGGTTTTTCCAAAAAAACAAGCTTTAGATATTGAAATAACAAAATTTACTGGAGAAAAAACCCAGAAATGGATAGGAATTGCTCCTTTTGCACAATATGATTCTAAAATCTATCCGTTGGATTTGATGCAAGAAGTCATTAATCAATTATCAGAAAACCAGGAGTACAAAATTTTTCTTTTTGGCGGTGGAAAAAAAGAAATCGAGTTATTGGATACGCTTTCTTCCAGCAAAGAGAATGTAATTAATATGGCGGGGCAACTTAAATTTCAGCAGGAATTACAACTCATCAGTAATCTTGATGTAATGCTTTCCATGGATTCCGGTAATGCCCAAATTGCCGCAATGCTTGGCGTGAAATTGGTTACGCTTTGGGGCTCAACACATCCTTATGCCGGATTTTTATCGTTTAATCAACCAATAGAAAATGCATTGGTTTCCGATAGGAATCAGTTTCCAAAATTACCTACATCCGTTTATGGAAATAAAAAAATAGAAGGCTATGAAGATGCCATGCGAACGATTGCTCCTGAATCTGTAGTTGAAAAAATTAAAACTTCCCTAAAATAAAAAACTTCCCTTTTCAGAGAAGTTTTCATTATAATTAATTTTGCTGTTTTTTAAACATCATCATAATCTACATAAATACTTTCTGATGTTGGATGTGCTTGACAGGTTAGGATTAAACCATCGGCAATTTCTTTATCAGTAAGAATAGAGTTTTTAGTCATTTCGGCAGTTCCTGAAGTAATACGAGCCAGACAACTGCTGCATATTCCGCCTTGGCAAGAATAAGGAGCATCCAGACCTTGTTTTAAAGCTGCTTCAAGGATAGTTTGTTTTTGTGACATTTCAAAAGTCGTTTCATCGTCATCTACCATAACGGTGATTTTAGAATGTCCTTCTAGTGATTTTTCGATTTTATGTTCTTTGGAAGAAGTGGTAAACAACTCAAATTTTATAGCTGATTCTTTGATGTTTTTTTCTTTTAATACACCAGAAACGGTATTAATCATTTCTTCCGGTCCACACAAATAGAACTTATCAAATTCCAATTCCTTGTGTTTATTAT
>JBJOQF010000082.1:0-5913 GCA_046050185.1 Bacteroidota bacterium | reverse complement strand
GATCATTCAAAATACTATCAACTAAATAAGCAACTGAAGCTCCGGGAGCATACCAAGCTGATGTCCCTAAAAGACCTGTAAGCGTTGCTCCACCCACCATAGTATCAGCAGCTACTTTTTGTAATACCTCCTCCGAAAGAAATTCAGTTACCGGAATCCCATTATAAGATGCCAAACGCGTTAAAGGAATCATAGTGGTATCACCGTGTCCACCTATCACCATTGCCGAAATATCATTTGCAGGTTTGTCTAAAGCCAAAGATAAATAGGTTCTAAAACGAGAACTATCCAATGCTCCACCCATACCTATTATTCTATTTTTTTGTAACCCTGTAGATTTCAAAGCCAAATAAGTCATTGTGTCCATAGGATTAGAAACTACTACTATAATAGTATCTGGCGAAAACTTCAATACATTTTCAGCGACAGTTTTAACAATCCCTGCGTTGATACCTATTAGTTCTTCACGAGTCATCCCAGGTTTTCTAGGAATTCCGGATGTAATTACCACTACATCACTTCCAGCTGTTTTAGAATAATCGTTAGTAACACCTGATACTTTGGTATTAAAACCAGTATTTGTAGCACACTGCATAATATCTAAAGCTTTACCTTCAGCAAAACCTTCTCTAATATCCAATAATACTACTTCGCTAGCAATTCCTCTATAAGAAATTACATCCGCACAGGTTGCACCTACATTTCCTGCTCCTACAATGGTAACTTTCATGTTTTTATGTTTATTTGGTTATTTGTTCAACCGTTGATAGACTAAACAAATAACCAAATCAACGAATAAACTTTTTAATTAAGCATCTATATTAGCGTAAACTGCATTTTTTTCAATGAATTCTCTTCTTGGCGGCACTTCATCACCCATTAACATAGAGAAAACTCTATCGGCTTCCGCCAAACTGTCAATAGTTACCTGACGCAAAGTTCTGAAATTAGGATCCATTGTCGTTTCCCATAATTGCTCTGCATTCATTTCTCCAAGACCCTTGTATCGTTGAATTGCTGCGCTTCCACCCATTCTTTCATTCGCTTGATCACGTTGTACGTCATTCCAAGCATATTCTTTTTTATTCCCTTTTTTAACTAAGTACAAAGGTGGTGCTGCAATATATACGTGACCTTCTTCAATTAATTCTTTCATAAATCTAAAGAAGAACGTCAGGATTAAAGTAGAAATGTGACTACCATCGACATCGGCATCACACATAATAATTACTTTATGATAGCGTAATTTTTCGATATTTAGGGCTTTACTATCTTCGGCAGTTCCAATTGTAACTCCAAGAGCTGTAAATATATTTCTAATCTCTTCATTTTCAAAAACTTTGTGATGCATGGCTTTCTCTACATTCAAAATCTTACCACGCAATGGTAAAATAGCTTGAAAGGCACGATCACGACCTTGTTTTGCAGTTCCACCAGCCGAATCTCCCTCTACAAGATATACTTCACATTTTGCAGGATCTTGCTCCGAACAATCAGAAAGTTTTCCTGGCAAACCTCCACCACCCATTACAGTTTTGCGTTGTACCATTTCACGCGCTTTCTTGGCTGCGTGACGCGCTTGTGCTGCAAGAATTACTTTTTGAACAATGATACGAGCGTCATTTGGATTTTCTTCCAAATAATTCTCAATCATTTCACTCACTGCTTGACTTACTGGCGAAACTACTTCTCTATTTCCTAATTTCGTTTTGGTTTGCCCTTCAAATTGTGGTTCAGCAACTTTAACCGAAATAATTGCGGTCAATCCTTCACGGAAATCATCTCCTGAAATATCAAATTTCAGTTTATCCAACATACCGGAAGTATCTGCATATTTCTTTAACGATCTTGTAAGACCGGTCCTAAAACCTTGTAAGTGCGTCCCTCCTTCGTGAGTATTAATATTGTTTACATAAGAAAAAATATTCTCTGTATAACTTGTGTTATAAATCAAAGCTACCTCAACTGGAATTTCTCCTTTTTCGTGATCCATCGAAATAACATGCGCAATAATTGGCTCACGATTTCCGTCTAAATACCGAATATATTCTTTAAGCCCTTCTGTAGAATGAAAAACTTCAGAAACAAATTTCCCGTCTTTATCAAGTTCTCTTTTGTCCGTAAAAGTAATTGTGATTCCTTTATTCAAGAAAGATAATTCTCGCATACGTGCCGAAAGAGTATCATACGAGAATTCAGTAGTTTGAGTGAAAATTGTTGGGTCAGGATAGAAAGTAACTATCGTTCCTCTTTTAGTAGTTTCTCCAATTTGTTTTACAGGATAAAGCGCTTTTCCTCTTTCGTACTCTTGCTCATACACTTTTCCATCGCTACTATTAACTGTAGCTCTCAAATGAGCTGACAAAGCATTTACACAAGAAACCCCTACACCATGAAGACCTCCAGATACTTTATAGGAATCTTTATCGAATTTACCTCCGGCACCAATCTTAGTCATTACAACTTCTAAAGCCGAAACTCCTTCTTTTTTATGAATCCCAACAGGAATACCTCGACCATTATCTTCAACTGTAATAGAGCCATCTTCATTAATAGCAACACCAATGGTATCACAATGACCTCCCATAGCTTCATCGATAGAGTTATCCACCACTTCATAAACTAAGTGATGCAAACCACGCACACCCACATCTCCTATATACATGGAAGGACGCATTCTAACATGCTCCATTCCTTCTAATGCCTGAATACTGTCTGCTGAATAATTATTCTTATTGATTTCTTCGCTCATATAATTTATTCTAAAAATGTATTTTTTTGTCTAACGAACAAATATATAAAAACTCAAATTAGAACATAGCTAAAATTGACTTTTAAGACTTTAAGTTATCAACATTTTGTTGATTTATTGCAATAAAAAAAAACCTCCAACAGCAATAACAATTTCAATGTCAAATTCAATAGCAATTTCAAGAATAACAAGGTTTTTAAAATTAAAAAACTAAAAGCTATAAAAAGACAAATTTCCAAAACAAACATTCAAAATGTTGTTTTGGAAATTTAATAAATGAAACAATTTCAATTACTTTTTTAACCTGTCATTACTATTGAATTTGACATTGAAATTATTATTTAATAATTCGAACATTCATTTCTTCTACCTTTTTATCCGATAAAAGTGATGGTGCGCCAAATAATAAATCTTCGCTACTTCCTGTCTTTGGGAAAGCCATTACTTCTCTAATGGATGCTTTTTTCTCTAAAATCATCATTAAACGGTCAATTCCCCATGCAATTCCTCCATGAGGTGGTGCTCCGTATTGAAAAGCTTTATACATAGTTCCAACACTTTTTATCATTTCTTCTTTATTGTAACCCATATTTCTATAAGTTGCTTCTAATATCTCCGATTTATGTGCTCGAACTGATCCTCCTCCAATTTCGTAACCGTTTAAGATTATATCATATTGTTGCGCGATAATGGTTCCAATTTCTTCTTCATTACCATTCATGTGCTTTTGCAAATCATAAATGGCTGGCATAGAGAAAGGATTGTGTGTAAACGTCCATCTTCCTTCATCTGTTTTTTCAAACATTGGAAAATCAACAACCCAAGCCGGACATAATTCCTTCGGATTAATTAAGTGTAACATTTTACCCAATTCTTGACGAACAGCATCCAATGCTTTGTTAGCAGTGGCATAATCTGCTGCTGAAAAGAATACAATATCCCCCACTTCTGCATTAGTCGCTTTTATAATTCCAGCTGCAATTTCTTCACCTAAAAACTTAATAATTGGAGACTGTAATTCCTCTTCGTTTACAATAATATAAGCCAATCCCCCTAAACCATGCTGTTGAGCAATAGCAGTTAAATTTTCAATTTGACCTTTAGACATACGCTTGTTTCCTTGCTCTTGAGCTGAAACCTTGATACATTTTACAATTCCATCGTCTTCAATAGGCTTACTAAACACTTGGAAAGTGGTATCCTTTACAATAGCTGTAATATCTTGCATTTTCAAGCCGTAACGTAAATCCGGTCTATCACAACCATAAAAATCCATCGCATCTTTATAGGTAATCACTTCAAATGGACGTAAAATCCATTTGTTACCATATATTTTTTTGACTACTTCATTAAACATTTTTGTATTTAAATCTATAATTTGCTGCATACTGGCGTATGCCATTTCCATATCCAATTGTGTAAATTCCGGCTGACGATCTCCACGAGAATCTTCATCTCTAAAACAACGTGCAATTTGGAAATACTTTTCATAACCACTCACCATCAACATTTGTTTGAATTGCTGAGGCGCTTGTGGCAATGTATAAAACAAACCTGATCCTTTACGTGTTGGAACAATAAATTCACGTGCTCCTTCGTCGGTTCCTGCACTTAAAATTGGCGTTTCAATTTCTAAAAATTCTTCTTCATCTAAAATGTCACGCAATAATTTAATTACTTTATGACGGTTTACGATTGCTCTTCTTACCTCTTCATTTCTGTGATCTAAAAACTTGTATTGAAAACGAATCGCTTCGTTAGTTTTTGCCGCTCTTTTAATTTCAAAAGGCAAGGTTTTAGATAAGTTTAAAATTTCTAATACCGAAGTTTCTAATTCAATTTTACCTGTACGTAGTCCTGCATTATAATCATCTTCATTACGCCCTACTACTATACCTTTTACTGAAATTACTGATTCTGGTTTTAATTTCACTAACTCATCAATATTAGGAAATGATTCTCTGCTGATACGGATTTGGAAAATCTCATAACTCGAATCACGCAAATCAATAAACATCAATTCTCCGTGGTCACGAACACTCGCTACCCAACCCGATAACATCACTTCTTCTTTAATGTTCTCTTCTGATAATTGTGAAATTTTATGTGTTCTATACGTATCTTTTATAATAATAGGAATTTCAGGAAGCGATTCTTCTTGACTTTCCTTTACTTCCGAAATTGGCACGGACAAGTCGCGACTTGTTTCTACAGCATTACTTTCTAAAACAGCAGCAGCACCTAATTTGTCTAAAATAATTTGACGGATTACTTTTCCATTTGCTCCTTTTCCGATAACGCCTAAAACTTTACCAACTAAAATACCTGCTTTTCCTTGGTCTCCTGCTTTAATATCATTGGCAACAGCCTCATTTTCTGAAATTACTTTAGCAATAACTTCTTGAATTTTATCTTCTGAAATAGTATTTTCTTCAAAGTACTTATTATAGTCAAAAGTGCTATCTTTTAAATAGCCCGTAATAGCATTTTGTACTAAAACCGCGGTGATTTTCTCGGCTTTAAACAATTTAAATATTACTATTAAATCGGCAACATTACTGATTTTAGCGTAATCTTCAGCCTTAATATTGTTAGCCAAAGTTTTAGCTACAAACGAAGCATCATTGATTGCTGCATTGATAGCTACAAATATTCTTGAACGTAAAGCATCTGCCGTAAAAAATTTAGCATCTTGTGGCAATACACCTCCACTAATTAAAATAGATTCAACAGCAAATGGCAAGGCACTTGTATCCACTTTAATTGCTTCAATCTCCGCTTTTATATTTACAAAAGGTAAATCTGGCTCAGAAATAAAACGATAATCCGCTTCAAATTCTTTTTTACGCATTACTTTGGTTTGCTTTAAATCAGCATCCCATAATACCGTAGTTTGATCAGGTCTAAATTCTTTATGCTCGATAAAATAATTGAACTGTTTCTCCACTTCTTCTTTCAAAGCTTCGACCATAAACTTAAACGAGTTCAAATTTTTGATTTCCGTCCTTGGGTTTAAAACGTTCGAATCAATTTTACGTAAGGAAACCGAAACATCCGATTTGAATTCTCCTTTTTCTAAATTCGCTTCCGAGATTCCTAAATTCTGAACAATACGCTGAATGTACTGCGCATAAGTCGAAGCATCTTCAATATTACGAACA
>JBJOQF010000081.1:0-2837 GCA_046050185.1 Bacteroidota bacterium | reverse complement strand
TTTTATTCTTTTGAAAAAATTAATCTTGATTGATTGTTTTTCTCCATGTAAAAGAATTAAGGATATGTCTTTTTGCAAATCTACCAGGAGAATCAGCATTTACCATTTTTACATAAGTTGCTTTAGGAACGCTTATGTATTCGTAAACACTACCATTTGAAAAATTGATAATTAATCTACCTTCAACGAATTTGTAATCTGTAATTGTAGCAGTTGCTATTGTTTCAGTATATTCAGGTAAATTTTGTTTAAGAGTTTCAGGATTGATACTTACCAAAAAATGATAAGCTTCAATAATTTTTTTACTGTTTTCCTCTGCAGCTTTTAATCCTTCTTCATCTCCTTGAAATTTGTCAGGATGCGCTTCTTTCATCGCATTACGATAAATCGTTTTTAAATCTTTAAGCTCAGCAGTTTTGTCTACATTTAGTAGTTTGCGGTATTCAACTATTTTTTTCATAAATAAGGGAACTACTTGTCTTTATAATATAAAATCAATATAATTTGATTTCAAAATCGACAAATTTTTTGCAAAGGTACACTTTTTTTTAAATTTTTAGTTTATGACAAAAAAATATTCAAAAAAAAAGAACTTGAGTTCTATTTTTTTATTTTAAAAAAAACAACCTAAAAATATATTATTGTTGTGGTTTATTATTGGCTTTGTCGAAATTTTTAGATTTTTTTGGATATTTATTATAACTAATATCACTTGGATTTTCGATTATTGATTTTATTGTAACCCAATCACCTACGGTATGTTTTTGCGCCATTTTATAGTCTAAAAGATATTCACCACAAAAAAAGTTGTTGTTTTCATCTTTTTCCATAATTCCTGTGTAAATCCCTTTTTGTAACATTTTTTCTTCGGAAGCTTTGGTCATAATCAATTTATTTTAAAATAATTCTAGTTGGCAAAGTTAATCAAATATTACTTGTCGTGCTATGTTTTATACTTTCTGATTACCTTTGTTTAATGGAAAAAATATTTCGGCCCAACCCTAATTCGTTTAAAAATACTTTTTGTGTCTTTCATGAAGTGTCTTTGGATAGCATAAATGGATTAGAACTTCAATATGACAGCAAATCGGGTAGTAAATATTATTATACCAAAGTAGGAATGTATCGCTTGTCAAATCACTGGGGGAGATTAGCCAATAGTAAATGGCGTTTAGAACCTTTGGAATCTGAAATAGATGGAGCTGAATCTCGCAATGACAGTAAAATAAAATTAGGTTTTGCTACTTGGACTAATTTTTATCCAGATAATACAGTTGATGAATTGTATTATTTAGAAGCAAATTATATAAAAAAAACAGTCAATTATCAACATAAAAATAACCCGGAATATAATAATAAAGCCATACTTCGAACTAGTTTTGAAACTACTAAACGAATCAAGCAAATTCGGAATATACTTAACTTGACTTCTTGGGCAAAGTATTTTGAATATGATGATTTAGATGTCTTGCGTCAACAAATAATAAATGAATTGATTTTCACCAATAAAACTTTAGAAGAAATAAAAAGAGAAGTAGTTTAATGATTTGAGGCAATCATTATTAAATCTTCGGTGGTGATAGGTTTAGATAAATAGCCTAAAATATCCGGATACGTTTTTGATTTATTTTTATCCTCAATAGCAATAGAGGAACTTACTATATAAATATTAATTTGTTTATTAATTTGAGATTTCAATAATCCCATTTCGTCCATGAATTCCCATCCATCCATAATTGGCATGTTAATATCCAGTAAAATTATATCAGGAAGCAATTCAGTGTTTTCTAATGATTTTTGTAAATCGTCAATAGCATCTTTTCCATTTTTGAATTTGGAAATTGCTGAAAACATTTCAGATTTTTTGATGATTTTGTTAACGATGATTTGATAAATAATATCATCGTCTATTACCCAGATTACTTTTTTTGTCATTGAATATAAATTTTAAATGTAGTCCCTATATTAGGTTCGCTTTCCACAGTTATATTTCCACCCATGGCATCAATTTGATTTTTTGTTATAAATAGACCAATTCCTTTTGAATCTGCATTATTACTGAATGTCTTGTACATTCCAAAAATCTTATCTGCATTTCTCACAAGGTCAATTCCAACACCATTGTCAGAAATTTGAAGTACTTTCATGTCATTTTCCATATACCATTTTATTAATATCATTGGTTTACGTTCGGGATGACTGTATCGAATTGAGTTAGAAATAATATTGTAAAGAATACTCTCCAGATAGGCTGGATTATAATTTACGATTACATCCTTTGGCATGGTTGTAGAAATCGTAACATCTTTGGATGTTATCTGTTCATGAAGTACATTTTGGACTGTATCTATATATTGTTTTAAGTTTAAAGGTTCGGATACTAAGCCTATATTAGTTCTAATGTTTATTACTTCATTTAAATGAAGCATTGTTTCGTTGAGTGAATTAGATACAGTCTTTAGTAATTGTATCATTTGATCTCTTTCTTCTTCTGATTCAGAAGATTCAATTAAAGACATAATCGAAGCAATATTACTGGTATGGGATCTTAAATTATGGGAAACAATATAGGAGAAATTGAGGAGTCTTTTATTTTGTTCTGTAACTAAATGGAAGGAATTATTCAATTCTTTTTCAGCTTCTTTAGTTTTAGTGATATCAATCATAATCCCTCGTAAACTTACAGCTTTATCATTTTCAAAAACAATATTTACAATATCTCTTAGCCAAACTACTGTTCCGTTTTTAGCAACCATTCGATATTCAAAATCATGATTTAAATTAGCATCAATTTTTGACTTACAATAATTTTGAACCCATTCTTTGTCTTCAGTATA
>JBJOQF010000080.1:0-6877 GCA_046050185.1 Bacteroidota bacterium | reverse complement strand
TCTGTTCCTGACTTAAAAGAATCCGCATTGTAAACTATTGTATCCCCTTTAATAGAAACAGGCATTTCATGAACTATTTCAACACCATCAAGTTCAATTCCGCCTTCCTGCATTGCAATAGTCTTACTGATATTTTCAGTTGTAGTGACTAGTCCCAATTCTTTATTTTGCATTCCCAAATAACTGATTTTGAGATTATAGCTAGTATTTGGTTTTAAGTTAAGTACAAACTTTCCTTTGTCATTTGTAATAGCATAAGAATCCATTGCTTTAGTCGCTTGATTAACTGCCATGACATTGGCCATTTCCAATCCAACTGTTTTTGAATCCGTTACAAGACCTTCTAATTTTATGGATTGTGAAAAGGAAATTGAGCTAATAAAGAACAACGTCAATAGTATTGTTTTTTTCATTTAATGAATAAATTAGTAAATCATAATTAATTTTAAACTCTGATCTAATTAATGATTACCCGCCGTTCCCCATTCGCATTCCACCATTTCCACCACGTCCTTGGTTCATTTCTCTAAACTCTTCCATTTTTTTAATAACAGTTTCATCAAACTCTTTTTGAGAAATTAATTTTCCTTTTGTTGGTGCTTTTATTTCAGCTTTAACTTTAGGATTCAAAACTACTTTAGAACATAAAATAACGGTTTTACCATCATTCACCTCAAGTATTAAACCCGGCAAACCCCAATAACCCTCAGGCCCTTGATTAACCGGAATTTCCGGAGTATACCAAGCCGTAACTGTAACTTCTTTAGGCATATCAAGATTATCCATGAAATTTGTTTTCTTTGTTGCATCAGCAGGTTTTGTTGTTTCTTCCTTTTTTGGTCTAAAATTTCTAAAATCCGTTTTACTAACAGGCCGTACGGCAGTCGCTTTAAAACAATTATACCCACCGATAACTCGGGTTTCACTTTCCATTTTCCATTTTAAATTGGGTAGTGAATCTTTTACTAAAAATTCTTTTCCCATAAATTCTTTATCAACAAAATAGGATTTGTCTTTTACATTTTTGTAGAAAGTTCCTCCGCCGCCAGTCATGGAAGCCATCATTCGCATACCTCCTCCTCCTTGACCTTGACCTGGTGTTTCTAGTCTTTCTTCTTCTTTATATATAGATGCTGATTTATCAAAATTGAGAATAAATGTTTTTTCGGACATTTTTTTCATTCTTTCCTCTATCCTTTTCTGCATGTCTGGGGTCATATCCTTATTTCCCTCCATACGAGCTTTGAAATCAGACATACTGGTTTTTGACTCGTAAACCGCCATACCCTGGAATTCCTGAGCTTGAAGCCCAAAACATACTGTGACTATTGATACTAATGAAAAAATTATTTTATACATATTTATAGATTTAAATAAATTAAGAAAAGATTTACTGTTTTTGATTTAGAACTATTGTATCAAAATAAAAGTAAGACATTTTTAATTGAATAAGGTTTAATTGTAACTTAGCTTTTATGAAAAAAATTATAGTTATGCTATTTATTGCATCATTTTCAATTGCATATAGCCAAAACCAAAAACTAACTGCTTCGAAGATAAATTACTTAGCTATTGATACTGACCAATTTTTAGGATATGATCAATTTGGTTATTATTACACGATTAAAAACAATGTTTTTTCTAAAATAAAAGACAACATTTCTTTAGAGTATAAAAACATTTCTTTGGGGAAAATCACGAAAGTAGATTTACTAAATCCTTTAAAAATTGTTTTGTTTTACGAAAATTTCAATACTGTTATCTTACTTGACAATCAACTGAACGAAACTCAAAAAATAAACTTTTCAGAGAACACAATTCCAATAGTTGCAACTGCTACCGGGATAGCTTCTCAAAATCAATTATGGATTTACAATAGTTTGAATCAGCAAATTGGACTTTATGATTATTTAAAAAATGACTATAAAACTATTTCCACTTCATTTCCGGAAAACATTAAATATTATCAATCTGATTTTAATGCTTTTTATTGGATAGATGAAAAAAATAATTGGTTCTCTTGTGACGTTTTTGGAAAAATAACAATGAAGGGGAAAATATCCGATTTTGATTCGATAGAAATAATCAACGACAATCAATTTATTATTTCCAAGGACTCCATTCTGATTATTGAAGATATTAAAAAGTGTCAAAAATTTGAAATTGAAATTTCAGAAAAAACGTTTAAAAAATCCTGCTACAAAGACCAAATTTTATCTATTTTTACATCAGAAGGAATTACAAATTATAAAATCATAATACCGTAATGCACATAGCAATAGCAGGAAACATTGGATCAGGAAAAACAACTTTGACAAGCTTATTGGCAAAACACTTCAAATGGGAACCCCATTTTGAGGATGTTGTCGACAATCCTTATTTAGATGATTTCTATCATCAAATGGAGCGTTGGTCATTTAATTTACAAATTTATTTCTTGAATAGCCGTTTCCGTCAAGTGATGCAAATTCGCGAAAGCGGCAAGAAAATTATTCAAGACAGAACGATTTACGAAGATGCACATATTTTTGCTCCCAATCTTTATTCAATGGGCTTGATGACAAATCGTGATTTTCAAAACTATTCTTCCCTCTTTGAATTAATGGAATCAACTGTTAAAGCGCCTGATTTACTAATCTACCTAAGAAGTTCTATTCCTAACTTAGTAGGGCAAATTCACAAGCGCGGTCGTGAATATGAAAACTCGATTTCAATTGATTATTTAAGCCGACTGAATGAACGTTATGAAGCTTGGATTCATACATATAGCAAAGGAAAGTTGTTAATTATTGATGTTGACAATATTAATTTTGTTGATAATCCTGAAGATTTAGGAACCATTTTTAACCGAATCGACGCGGAATTGAACGGATTATTTTAGATAAAAAAATGCTTCATAATTGTGAAGCATTTTTTTATTTTCATACCTTTATAAATCAATATGTTACCTTAAAATTAATCTCTTTCTTTTACCTCCCTTAGTTTACCAAATAAAACATTAATCAACTGGTTTTTCTGATTATTAATTAAAATCTAAAAATCATGAGACACACAAACTTAAAAAATAAAACTGTTTCTTTTTTACTGGTTATTGCTCTTATTATACAAAGTTGCAACGTTTATAAAAAGGCACCTGTGACTGTAGATGAGGCTGTAACTGCAAATAGAAAAATTTTAATTATAAAAACAGACAATACAAAACTTAAATTTATCAAAGTTGAACAAATTGACGGAATCTATTACGGTCGCATAAAAGTGACAGGTAAAATTGAAAAAATACCTCTAACTGAAAGTGATTTAAAAACGATACGTGTCTTAGACAAGACAGCAACAACAATAGGGAATATTGCAATTGTTGTAGGTTCATTAGGGATTGTTTTTTTAGTTGTCGCAGCGGTAGAACTTTCAAATTGGGGTGACGATTGGGACAATTGGAATTGGGGCACTTATTGAATCTTTATAAAATACTAATCGACGGATGCAAAGTTAAATAAACTAATTTTTCAGCAATTCATTGTTTGTAATAAAAACAAAATGCCCCGTATTCACAGGGCATTTTGACTATCAAATAATTATTTTTTTTATTTCAAAGAATCAATTTTTGCTTGAACTTCTTCATCAGTTCCTTCAAAATTTTGAATATCCTCTTTACCGTTTACGGTTGTTTTAATTGTAGCTTTTACTTTTCCGTCAACATTTGTTTTTTCAATGGAAACTTCTTTAGACATCATGTGATTTGGCATTGCTGCTGCATTCATATGTTCACAGGTTTTATTTGTACAGCCTTTTGCTTTACATTCTTCTGCTGACATAGAGGTGCATTCTCCTGAAGCTACACAACAAGACGCTTTTTCAGAAATAGTATGACTTCCGTTGCCTAATATTGGCGCAATTACAAGACCGATTAAACACGTTAATTTAATCAAAATATTCATCGACGGTCCAGAAGTATCTTTGAACGGATCTCCAACAGTATCTCCAGTAACAGCTGCTTTGTGTGCATCAGAACCTTTGTATGTCATTTCTCCATTTATCATAACTCCAGCTTCGAAAGATTTTTTAGCATTATCCCAAGCTCCTCCTGCATTGTTTTGGAAAACGGCCCAAAGAACACCAGATACAGTAACTCCTGCCATATATCCTCCTAGCATTTCAGCAATTAACTGATTGTTATCAGCATAAACTAATTTACCAAGTAAAACAATTGCTATTGGGAAACCAATTGTCAAAATTCCTGGTAACATCATTTCGCGTAAAGCGGCTTTAGTTGAAATATCAACACATTTAGCATATTCCGGTTTTCCTGTTCCTTCCATAATTCCTGGAATTTCTCTAAACTGACGACGTACTTCATACACCATGTCCATAGCTGCTTTTCCAACAGAATTCATCGCTAAAGCTGAGAAAACCACCGGTATCATTCCTCCAACAAACAACATCGCTAAAACGGGTGCTTTAAAAATATTGATTCCATCAATTCCTGTAAAAGTAACATACGCTGCAAATAATGCTAATGAAGTCAATGCTGCCGAAGCGATGGCAAAACCTTTTCCGGTTGCAGCAGTTGTATTTCCAACTGAGTCTAAAATATCGGTTCTTGTTCGCACTTCTTTAGGTAATTCACTCATTTCGGCAATCCCGCCTGCATTATCAGATATTGGTCCAAAAGCATCAATAGCTAATTGCATTGCCGTTGTGGCCATCATAGCCGAAGCTGCTAAAGCTACACCATAAAATCCTGCAAAAGCATACGAAGCCCAAATGGCCGCAGCAAATAACAATACTGTTGGGAACGTAGAAATCATTCCTGTTGCTAAACCTGCAATTACGTTAGTTCCTGCTCCAGTACTTGATTTTTGTACAATAGCCATAACTGGTTTTGTCCCTAATCCAGTATAATATTCTGTAACCGATGAAATGGCTGCTCCAACAATTAAACCAACTATTGTTGCATAGAAAACCCTCATAGAAGAAATTTCTTTTAACCCTTCACCATAGAATTCCATTTTCATAGTGGCTGGCAACATGTATTGCACTAAAAAGTAACATGCAATTAAAGTAAGACCAATAGAAACCCAGTTTCCAATATTTAATGCTTTTTGAACTTGCGCTTCTTTTGCCGTATCATCTGTTATTTTCACTAACATAGTTCCTATGATAGAAAATAATATTCCAAAACCTGCAATTGCCATTGGCAATAAAATTGGCCCAATTCCACCAAAAGCATCTTGAATGCTTCCACCCATATCTTTAATAACATAGTTCCCTAACACCATTGCAGCAAGAACAGTTGCTACATAAGAACCAAATAAATCGGCACCCATTCCAGCAACATCTCCTACGTTATCTCCTACGTTATCTGCAATTGTAGCAGGGTTACGAGGGTCATCTTCTGGAATACCTGCTTCCACTTTACCTACTAAATCCGCTCCAACATCGGCAGCTTTTGTATAAATTCCACCACCAACTCTAGCAAATAAAGCGATAGATTCAGCTCCAAGAGAAAAACCTGCTAATGTTTCTAAAACCTTAGTCATGTCCTCTGATGAAGTCCAAGTGCCATTCATAAAATAGTGAAAGAATACAATAAAAAATCCTGTTAGACCCAAAACTGCCAAACCGGCTACTCCTAATCCCATAACTGTTCCACCACCAAAAGAAACTTTTAATGCCTGCGGCAAACTGGTACGTGCAGCTTGGGTGGTTCTAACATTTGTTTTTGTTGCGATTTTCATTCCCATATTTCCCGCTAAAGCTGAGAAAAAAGCTCCGAAAACAAAAGCAACAACTATTAAAATATGTGTAGTTGGAACAACAAAAGAAACTCCTGCTAAAACAACGCTTGCTCCCACTACGAAGAAAGCCAATAATCTATATTCTGCTTTAAGGAAAGCTAATGCACCTTCGTAAATATAATCTGAAATCTCTTTCATCTTACCATCTCCGGCGTCTTGCTTGAGTACCCAGGCTCTTTTGGCCCACATAAATAAAAGTCCAATAACAGCCATCACGATTGGCACGTAAATCATAATTGTATTCATAAAAAATTGGTTAATTTGATTAGTAATATGCTATGCTATAAAACGAATTTAAACAAAAAAAGCAATATTCATAATAGAATATTGCTTTTTTTGTAAAAATAGTAATGTGAATTTATTTTATACTAAATAATCCTTCTGGTTTATTCTCAATTTGATTAAAACGCTGGGTACATTCTTCAATGATAGCAAAAGCTTCATTTAAATCTCCCCAACCTTCTACATCTACAATTTTATTTTCTAAATCTTTATATACTTGGAAGAAATGCTCAATCTCTTTTAGTAAGTGTGGATTAATATCAGATAAATTTTCTAATGAATTCCATATTGGATCTGAAACTGGCACACAAATTATTTTTTCGTCAGGACCTTTATCATCTGCCATGTGAAAAACACCTATCGGTTTTACTTCCATAACACATCCAGGAAAAGTTGGTTCGTTTACCAAAACTAAAACATCTAATGGATCTCCATCTAACGCTAATGTTTCAGGGATAAATCCGTAATCAGCAGGATACATCATTGAAGAGAATAACATCCTGTCAAAACGCATTCTTTTTATTTCGAAATCATATTCGTATTTATTTCTACTTCCTCTTGGTATTTCGATTAATACATCGAAAGTCTTTAATTTGTCTGCGGTCATTTTTATTTGGTCTTTTCTATATTTATGACTACAAAAATAAGGAAACTATACGTTTTTACAATGAAAAATTAATGTTATATCTCTATTACGATTTCGTAAAATTAAATCAATAAACAATCTTCCTGTTTCTTTTGTTAAGATAGTAATGCCAAAGTAAAAAAGTAGCCATAGATCGATATGGAATCCATTTTTG
>JBJOQF010000079.1:0-3552 GCA_046050185.1 Bacteroidota bacterium | reverse complement strand
GCTTGAATTTTGTTGCATTTTCCACGAATCAATTCAAAAACATCTGGGTTTTTCTTGTGTGGCATAATGCTCGAACCTGTCGTCAAATGCGCTGGTAAAGTGATGAAATCAAAATTCTGACTCATATACAAACAAACATCCATCGAGAATTTAGCCAAAGTTGCTGCCACGCTGCTCATGGCAAAAGCGACAGTTTTCTCTGATTTTCCACGGCTCATTTGTGCCGCTACCGAATTGAATTTCAAGGTTTCAAAACCCAATTCTTGAGTAGTGAATGTTCTGTTGATAGGGAACGAACTTCCGTAACCTGCAGCTGAACCTAATGGATTTTGGTCTACTATTTTCAAAGCGGCATTCAACATTGTAATATCATCAATTAAGGTTTCAGCGTAAGCAGAAAACCACATCCCGAAAGAAGACGGCATAGCAATTTGAAGGTGTGTATATCCTGGCAATAACACATTTTGATGTTTTTCTGCTGATTCCATCAGTAAATCAAAAAGGCTTTTTACTTGCTCTTTTAGTTCTTTAACTACATCTTTAAGATATAAATTAACGTCTACCAAAACTTGGTCGTTACGAGAACGGGCGGTATGAATTTTTTTTCCGGCGTCTCCAAGTTTTACGGTTAGTAAATATTCAATTTTGGAATGCACGTCTTCAAAACTGTCTTCGATTTCGAATTTTCCGTATTCAACGTCTTTTATTATTTCTTCCAAAGCCAAAACCAAAGAAACGGTTTCGGAATCTGTTAAAAGACCGATTTGTCCCAGCATTTTTGCATGCGCAATAGAACCTAATGCATCATATTTTGCCAGAACTAAATCCAGTTCTCTGTCGTTTCCAACTGTGAAATGTTCGATTTGTTTATCGGTTGGTATTCCTTTTTCCCAAAGTTTCATAGGTGTATTTTTTTGTATCGTATTATCGTAATATCGTAGGGACATGTCGCGACTTGTCCCTACGATATTATTGTTTGAAAAAATCAGTTAGTATTTTGATATATAATTGAATTCCTTCTTCTATTTCGTTTATAAATATAAATTCGTCTGCCGAGTGTGACCGCAGGGTTTCGCCAGGTCCTAATTTTAAGGACTGACAGCTTAAAACCGATTGGTCCGAAAGGGTAGGCGATCCATAAGTGGTTCTTCCCAGTGCAATTCCAGCTTGTACTAAATCATGTGCAACAGGAATAGATGATGCATTCAAATGCATCGAACGCGGATTGACTTCAGCAGTTAAATGTTTTCTTACGGTATCTAAAATTTCCTGATTATTATAGCAATCATTCACTCTGATATCGACAACCAAATGACATTCAGCAGGAACTACATTGTGTTGTTTTCCGGCAGTGACTTGTGTCACGGTCATTTTTACGGGACCTAAAACCTCCGATATTTTTTCGAATTGATAACTGTTAAACCATTCGATAACGGGTATCGCATTGTAAATAGGATTATCAGGATTGTTATGTGCGGCGTGACTTGCAGTACCTTTTACGATGATGTCAAGTACCAATAACCCTTTTTCGGCTACGGCCAATTGCATCAAAGTAGGTTCGCCAACAATGGCACATTCCAGTTTCGGTAAATGTTTTAGTACGCTGTTTAATCCATTTTTTCCGCTGCTTTCTTCTTCGGCTGAAGCGACCATCACAATATTGTAAGGCAGATTTTCATTTGAATAAAAATGTACAAAAGTGGCTAAAAGCGAAACCAAACAACCTCCGGCATCATTACTTCCCAGTCCAAATAATTTACCGTCTTTTACAATGGCTTCAAAAGGATTGTTGGTATAGCCTTGGTTTGGTTTTACGGTATCGTGATGTGAATTGAGTAAAAGCGTTGGTTTGGTGGTGTCAAAATGTTTATTGAAAGCCCAAACATTATTATTCTCTCTTTTGAAAGAGATACTATTTTGTGTAAACCATTTTTCGATTAAAAGTGCTGTTTTGTCTTCTTCACTTGAAAATGAAGGTGTTTCAATCAGTGCTTTTAATAATGCAATGGCTTCTTGTGTAAGAGTTTCTATGTTTTTCATATTGGATTTGGTTAGTGGTTGATGGTTTTTGGTTGATGGGGAAATGTTGATTTTTAACAACTATCAACCAACAATTATCAACTTTTATAACTCTATACTCGTGCAAATTGCCTTGTCGTTTTTCAACATTCTATGATGACCAATTTTTATTTTTTGAACTCCTTTAGATAAACTATTGAAACAGTTGTCTAATTTAGGAATCATACCGGAATGTATCGCTTTTTCAGCTTTTAATTTGGAATATAATTCTTGATTGATGTTCTCAATTACGGAAGAATCATCTTCGGCATCATATAGAACACCAGGTTTTTCGAAGCAATAATTCAAAGTTACTTCAAAAACTTCCGATAAAGCAATCGCCAATTCACTTGCAATAGTATCCGCATTTGTGTTTAATAATTGTCCTTTTCCATCGTGTGTTATTGCGCAAAATATAGGAACTATGCCGTTAGAAAGCAACGTTTCCAATAAGTTTGTGTTCACTTTTTTCACATCGCCTACAAAACCATAGTTGATTGTAGGATGGTTTCTTTTATCCGACTGAATTAAATTCCCATCAGCACCAGAAAACCCCATTGCATTGGTAGAATTTGCTTGTAATTGAGCAACAATGTTTTTATTAATTTGACCGGCATAAATCATCACAACTACATCAAGCATAGCAGCATCAGTAATGCGTCTTCCATCAATCATTTGAGGAACTAAACCGATACTTTCGGCCATTTTAGTAGCTGATTTTCCTCCGCCGTGTACGAGTACTTTGTAGCCTTCAATTTTAGAAAAATCAGATAAAAATTGTGATAATTCTGTTGGGTTATCAATGATGTTTCCTCCAATTTTTATGATAGATAAGGATTGTTTATTTGACATTTTCCAATATTTTTTGTAATACTAATTGGGCTGCATAGGTTCTGTTATTAGCTTGTTCAATAACAATTGAATTTTCGCTGTCAATTACTTCATCAGTAACAATTACATTACGTCTTACCGGCAAACAGTGCATGAATTTAGCATTATTTGTCAGTTTCATTTTATCGGCAGTTACGGTCCAGTTTGGGTCAGAATTTGTAATCTGACCATACTCGTTATAATTGCTCCAGTTTTTGGCATAAATAAAATCGGCATTTTCGAAAGCTTTATCTTGGTCGTATTCAATCTTGGAATCTTTCGTGATTTCAGGATTCAATTCGTACCCTTCCGGATGCGTAATGACAAAATCGGCATCTTGTAATTGCATCATTTGTACAAAAGAATTGGCAACAGCCTGAGGTAATGCTCTAGGATGTGGTGCCCAGGTCAAAACTACTTTTGGTCTTTGTTTCGTTTTGTGTTCTGCCATAGTAATGGCATCAGCAAGCGATTGTAAAGGATGTCCCGTAGCACTTTCCATATTAACAATAGGCACAGTTGCATATTTTAAAAAACCCATAAGAACGGTTTCGGCATTGTCTTTTTCTTTGTCTACTAATCCGGCAAAAGCTCTGATGGCAATAATATCGCAATATTGAGAAA
>JBJOQF010000078.1:0-9768 GCA_046050185.1 Bacteroidota bacterium | reverse complement strand
CTATAAATTCATTGATTTCTTTCAAAATTACTACCCAACAACCAGTTCCATTATTCAAATATTGTTGTTTGAAATTTTCAATAAACCCGATTTATTTCGCACTTTCAGATTAAAATCAAGTTAAAAATTTCATAATCATCCTTAGGGAGTAATTACCGCAGATTAATATTTAGTTTAATACAGTTTTTATCAATGATTTTAATTCAAAATAAATCTTCTCACCACTTCAGCCACACCGTGATCATTATTTGAAGCTACAATTACATCGCCTTTATCTCTCAATTCAGGATCTACGTTATCTACCCAAACACCTAATCCGGCATATTCAATCATGGAGACATCATTTCCGGCGTTTCCAACCGCTATGATTTCACTTTGAAGAATACTTAATTTTTCTGCTAGAAATTTGATACTGGCACCTTTATCAATTCCGTTTTGAGCTACTTCAAGAAAGAATGGTTTTGACATACATACACTCAGATGTGGCATGGCTGCTCTTAAGTCTTTTTCAACTTCTTTTAGATAGGCTGGCTCTTCCAATAAAATACATTTTATAGCTGCTGATTTAACCTCATCTTTGAAACTAATGACTTTATTGTGTTCTAAACCGGTGATATTTTTTTCAATTTCAATGTATTCAGAATCAGTCTCACTCACAATTTTCCCATCAAGATAAGTAATAATATGTGTCTTACTTTTTAAACTGTAATCATACAATTCATGAATTTGTTCTTGGGTTAACGTTTGCTCAAAAATGATTTTATCTGCTTTTAAATCCGTAATTACAGCACCGTTGAAGGAAATCATATAAGAATCTAATAATTCCAAGTCTTTAGCATAATCAATCATTGCAGGAGTTGGCCTACCCGAAGCCAAAACCACGTAAACGCCCATCTCTTTGGCTTTACTTAACATTTCTCTATTCTCGTTTGAAACGGTATGGTCATCGGTTAACAATGTGTCATCCATATCCAAAACTAACATTTTATATTTCATCCTATTTTTTATTGTGAATATGTTTAAATACTCATTCTAAATTCTTCAATAACTGGATTCACTTTTGCAAACTCCGTTTCCTGAACAAATAATTCTACTGCTAAATCTGAATTTCCAAAACCTCCTAATCGAGCTGATTGTATGTTGTTTTTTAAAACAGTATCTACTCCTATTGCTTCAATTCTCTGTTGCAACGCTAAAGCTAAAATTTCACTTCCCGAAAACACTTTCATTAATCCCATCTTTTTCTTTATTTAATTATTTATTACCATTTTCTTCATCTCCTTCTTGCTCCTCGAAGTCAGCTTCAGGTTCTAAATCTTCTTCAGCCTCAAATTCACTATCTTCATCCTCATCATCTCCATCAAAATCGAATTCAAAAGGCTCCACCAACATTTTTTCAGCAAGGATTTCTATTCGCTCTGTGAATTGTTCCGAGAAAATAATACGTTGGGTTCTTACAATACTGTTAGAAATTCGCATGATTTTAGTTTCATGACGCAATTTCAAAATTGGGTCTGCGTCATCAAGGATAAACATTTTCAATCGGTTTACATTATAACCGGCAGTTGTAAACATATCACTTAACTTATTTGGAGTTCCAATCAGCACATCAATTCCTGTTGAAATATAATTTTTATCGTATTCCATATCGCCTTTATCATGCACACCATAGAATTCTAAATTAGAATTCTTTCCGTATTTTTCAAAAAGCGCTACCATTTCCAACACTTTGACTTTATCTTCGACAATAATCAAAGCTCTGGGTGATTCTTCGGTTACACCTACCAATCTCTGAATTACATTCAGCACAATTGTTGTCGATTTTCCGCTCCCTTTTGGTGCAATAATAATACAATCCGCACCGCTTTTTAAAGTCGAAAATGTTTCTTGTTGCATTGCATTGGCCTCGGTTAAACCGTTTTCAATTAAGGCTTCTTGTAACTTTTCGTTTATTTTTTTTAGTTTCATTTATTTTAGATTGAAAGATTTAAATATTAAAAAATTAAAAGATCACTCCCTTAATTTTTAAATTATTCAATCTTTAAATTATTTAATTATTTCGATGCAAATAACTTCACATCATTCTCGGAAATTTCGCTTCCGCCAAGAATAATCAAGCGCTCCACTACATTTCGTAATTCACGGATATTTCCTGTCCAATCGTAATCTTGCAACAAATGAATCGCTGCTGCAGAAAACTTTTTTATAGCATTTCCTTGCTCAGAAGCAATTTTATCTGCAAAATGCGAGATCAACATTGGTATATCATCACGTCTGTCATTCAAAGCTGGAACTTTTATCAAGATAACAGCCAAACGATGGTATAAATCCTCACGGAAACGCCCTTCGGCAATTTCTTTTTTCAGATCTTTATTGGTCGCCGCAACAACACGAACATCAACTTTAATATCTTTATCCGCTCCCACTCTGGTAATCATGCTTTCTTGCAAAGCACGCAATACTTTGGCTTGCGCCGAAAGACTCATATCACCAATTTCATCTAAGAAAATGGTTCCTTTATCAGCGGCTTCAAATTTTCCTGCGCGGTCTTTCACTGCCGATGTAAAAGCGCCTTTTACGTGACCAAACAATTCACTTTCTATCAATTCAGATGGAATAGCGGCGCAATTCACTTCGATTAAAGGAAAATTTGCTCTTCCACTTTTTTCGTGTAATTGATGCGCAACTAATTCTTTTCCGGTTCCGTTAGGTCCTGTTATCAGAACTCTGGCTTCGGTTTGAGCAACCTTCTCAATCATCACTTTGATGTGATTGATCGCTTCGCTTTCGCCAATCATTTCGTAGTTTTTGCTGACTTTTTTCTTCAGAATTTTATTTTCAACTACGAGTTGTTTTTTATCTAAAGCGTTGCGAACCGTATTCAACAAACGGTTTAAATCTGGTGGTTTTGAGATGTAATCAAATGCACCCAAACGCATCGTATTGATGGCCGTTTCCATGTCGCCGTGACCAGAAATCATAACCATAGGAATTTCAGGTTTGATTTTTTTTACCGCTTCAAGAACCTCAACGCCATCCATTTTTGGCATTTTGATATCGCACAAAACCAAATCGTAATCGTTGTTTTTTATTTTTTCAAAACCTGCAACACCGTCTTCGGCTTCTTCTACTTGATAGGTATCGTTTTCTTCGGAAAGTATTTTTGTAAGTACTCTTCGAATAGCGGCCTCGTCTTCTATGATTAGTATTTTTGACATATTTTTATTTTTTTAGCCCCGATTAAAGTGGAAATCCTTTTTATTTTTTCTTTAAAAATAAAAAGATTGCAACGGAAAGCGGGAAATAGCTCCGTAAATTAATTAAATTTTAACGGACGCGAAAACAAACCATGTTATTAATATTTCAACCATCGGTATAATTCGTTCCATGTTGGTTTTTTGCCGTACATGAGTATTCCTACCCGATATATTTTAGCGGCAAACCAAACTACTGAAAAGAAGGTACCGAATAATACTGTTATTGATATTGCGATTTGCCACCAAGGTACTCCAAATGGGATTCGCATGAGCATAACGATGGGAGAAGTAAGCGGAATCATTGAAAAAACAACTGCAATTGTCCCGTGTGGATCGTTTATAACCGTGAAAAATCCTATGTAAACGCTCAACATTAATGGCATGATGATAGGCAAAAGGAATTGTTGCGAATCAGTTTGATTGTCGACTGCGGCTCCAATTGCCGCGTAAAATGAACTGTACAAAAAATACCCGCCAATGAAGTAAATCACAAATCCAATCAAGATACTTGCAATGGGTAAATTCCATAATTCCTTGATATACATTTGGGCGGTTCCGGCAAATTCTTGTTGGGCAGTATGCATCAATTCGGGAGAAATTCTAGCGGTTGGCCCAACATTTACTCCAAAAAATATTGACGCAGCAAACATTAAAGAAAGCCCAATAACGGCCCAAATGATGAATTGCAGTAATCCTGCTAATGCGGTTCCTACAATTTTTCCCATCATCAGTTGAAATGGTTTTACGGAGGAAATGATAATTTCCACAATTCGATTTGTTTTTTCTTCGATAACGCTTCGCATCACCATGTTGCCATAGATGATAATAAACATCATAATGAGATATCCAAAAGCGCCACCAATCCCGATTTTTATTTCGTTAAGTCCCTTTACACTTTCTTCGCCTGATGCTTTTGTTAAGCTGATATTGACTTTAGATTCTGCATTTTTTATCGCTAATGTATCGAGATGTGCTTTTTCCAAATTGGTTTTGGTTAACTTCTTTGCAATAACATCCTGTACACTTTCAATAAATGAAATACTGGGACTCTCGTTCGAAATAAATTGAATTTTATTTTCGAAATCTTTAGAATTACTTTCATTTGGGATGTATAACAATCCTTCGTAGTTTTCGTTTGTGATGCTGTCTTTTAGGAATTTTAAATCTATTTGAGACAAATCAAGGTATTTGTATTCCCCTTTCTTAGTGTTTTGAGAAGTGAATTCCTTAACAAACAAACCCGATTCATCATGAATGGCGATTCTTTTGGTATCAGCTTTCATGGAACTTAAATAGCCCACAAACGCTGCTATCCCCACAAATAGTAACGGACTTAGAAAAGTCATAACAATAAAAGATTTATTGCGCACTTTGGCAATAAATTCTCTTTTTATGATTAAGGATATTATAGACATTTTAGATTGTTAAATTGTTAGACATTTTAGATTACTCGAATTATAAACCTTTAGATTTTCTAAAAATCTAAGAAGTCTAAGAAAGTCTATTTACTTACTGTTTGAATAAAAATATCATTTACACTTGGTATTTTTTCTACAAAGTGCGTTACTTGTCCGCGTTGTGTGAGGATATTCAATAATTCGTTTGGCTTGGCGTTTCCGAGCTGAATTTCCAGTTTTAATTCGTTGTTGAGCGATTTAAAATTAGCTGGCCCCACTGTGAATTTTTGTGTAATAGCATACATCAAACCTTCTACATTATCTGATAAAATACCTACTTCAAAACTATTGGTTTTAAATTGTCTCTTGACATTATCCAGTTTTCCTTCAATCAGTTTATTTGATTTATGAATCAGCGCAATATGATCACATAATTCTTCTACACTTTCCATACGGTGTGTCGAGAAAATTATCGTCGCTCCTTCTTCTCGCAACGCCAGAATTTCATCTTTAATGATATTGGCATTTACAGGATCAAAACCGGAAAAAGGCTCGTCAAAAATCAACAATTTTGGTTTGTGCAACACACATACCACAAACTGAATTTTTTGCGCCATTCCTTTAGAGAGTTCCTGGATTTTCTTGTTCCACCACCCTTGAATTTCTAATCTGTCAAACCAATATTCGAGTTGCTTCTTGGCTTCAGCCTTAGAAAGTCCTTTCATTTGAGCCAAATACAAGCATTGTTCCCCCACTTTCATGGTGCTGTACAATCCTCTTTCTTCAGGTAAATAACCTATATATTGAACATGTTTGGGTTGCAGTTTTTCACCGTCCAAAATAATTTCGCCATTATCAGGTAATGTAATTTGATTTATGATTCGGATAAGAGATGTTTTACCTGCTCCGTTTGGCCCTAAAAGTCCATAGATACTTCCTTTTGGCACAGTTAATGAAACCTCGTTAAGCGCCACATAATCACCATATTGCTTGACGACTTTATTAACTTCAAGTATATTACTCATGCTACATTTTTAATTGGTGTAAAAGTAAATAATTAGTACCGAAATACTTAAAATTGTTTCATATATGTAGCATTTAATTTTTAGCGGTCATATATGTTATCGCCTTATATTTATTGGTGTTTGTTTGCAATAAACAAACTGTTAGTGGCGATTTCATAAAAAACCCATCCTTATTTTAACAAGGATGGGGAAATATATTTTTTTAAGTCAGACGCGATAAACGAAATCTAAACTCGTGTTATTATAAAAGTTAGACGCGATAAAACGCGTCTAAACTGTTTTTTATTATGAGAACATATCTTTTACTTTCTCGAAAAATGATTTGTCTGATTTTTCAGGATTTGGAATGAAATTTTCATCCGTAAGATTTTTTTCGAAAAATTGTTTTTGATCCTTATTGAGCGTTTTTGGAGTCCAAACATTTACATGTACCAGTAAATCTCCGTTGCCATAACCGTTTAAACTCGGAATTCCTTTTCCTTTTAATCTCAAAATTTTCCCTGATTGAATTCCTTCTTCCAGTTTAATTCTTACTTTACCGTTAATAGCTTCGATATCTTTAGAAATTCCTAATACTGCTTCAGCAAAACTGATGTATAAGTCATAATGTAAATTCTCCCCTTCACGTTTCAAAAATTCATGCTCGATTTCTTCGATTGCAACAATTAAATCACCAGGAATACTATTTCCCGGAGCATCATTTCCTTTATTGGAAACTTTTAATTGCATTCCATCAACTACACCTGCAGGTATTTTTATTGAAACCGTTTCATCTTCAAGGATCATTCCTTGTGAATCTGCGTTTGCTGGTTTTTTATCTAAAATTTGACCTGAACCATTACAAGTAGGACACGTAGAAGCAGATTGCATTCTACCCAAAATTGTATTGGTCACTCGCATTACCTGCCCTTGACCATTACAGGTAGAACATGTTTTATAGCTAACTCCAGGTGCTTGAACCTTACGTTTTACTTTTACTTTTTTCTCTACACCATTAGCAATTTCTTCCAATGTCAATTTTACTTTGATGCGAAGGTTGCTTCCTTTAGCACGACGAACTCCGCCGCCGCCACCGCCGAAACCACCAAAACCGCCGCCGAAAATATCACCAAACTGGCTGAAAATATCGTCCATATTCATTCCGCCATGACCACCTCCGCCAAAACCTCCTGAACCATCAAAAGCTTGATGACCGTATTGATCATATTTAGCTTTTTTCTGAGGATCACTTAGTATTTCGTAAGCCTCGGCGGCTAATTTAAATTTTTCTTCTGCCGATTTGTCTCCAGGATTTTTGTCAGGATGATGCGCAATCGCTTGTTTTCTATATGCTTTTTTAATTTCGGCAGCATCAGCATTTTTTGAAATGCCTAATATTTCGTAAAAGTCTTTTTTCATTTTTGATTTTTCTTTTGTTGAGTCGCACTGCAGTGCGCCTTTACGCGTGATGTTAAAGACACGATTTATCGCGTCTCTACTACTGCCCTATAACAACTTTTGGAAAACGAATAATCTTATCTCCCAATTTATATCCTTTTTCAAGAACATCGACAATTTTACCTTTCATTTTGTCTGATGGCGCTGGAATTTGAGTTATTGCTTCAGCAAAATCTGCATCAAAAGCATCTCCAGCTTTAACCTCAACCTGTTCTAATCCTTTAGAAACTAATGTGTTTTTTAATTTTTCATGGATAAGCTCTACTCCTTTTAATAGCAGTTCATCTTCAGATTTACTTATTTCCACAATAGCTCTGTCAAAATCATCTAAAACAGGCAACATAGCAAGTAAAACTTCTTGATTTGCTGTTTTAAATAATTCGATACGCTCTTTAGAAGTTCTTCGTTTGTAATTTTCAAATTCAGCAAATAATCGTAAATACTTATCTTTTTCTTTGGCTAAGTCTTGAGTTAATTGCTCTTCAACACCTAATTCCTCAATAATAATCTGCTCACCATTTGCATTCTGTTCTAATGTTACGTCATCTATTTCTTGATCGATTTCTGTATTTTCAGTAGTCATATTACTTGTGTTTTTAAAAAAATTCTTAAACTTCATTTTTATTCTTTTCTTTGGATTGCAAAAGTACTGCCAAATCTTATAAAATGTCAAATTGTCACCTTAATATTGAAATATTTTTTTTATTTTTAATTGATTGCAGCATAATAATTTTAATGAGCAGTGCTAAAAATTTAATATAATTTTAAGACTATCTCGATATAGATTCCATAAATTTGTTCAACTTCTTTTGAAGAAAACACAAAAGGTTGCCCACTAAAAAATTATTAATTCATATTACCCTATATTAAAAAAAGCTTCGTTTTTATAAAACGAAGCTTTTTTTATGTTTTTCACCACCTACGAGAGTGCCTTTTTCAGACCTTCAAAATCTAGCAAAACCTGCTCTCCTGTCACTAAATTTTTAAGAGAAAAAGAATTAGATTCCATTTCTTTCTCTCCTACAATTACAGCAAAAGGAATTCCTCGTTTATCCGCATGTTGAAACTGTTTAGCCACCTTAGTATTATCAGGATACAATTCTACTTTTATACCGGAAGCTCTTAATTTTTGTATGGCTTGCATTCCATAAAATGCTTCATTATCACCATAATTAATAAACAACGCTTTAGAAGTTGCCGTTACGGTTTCAGGAAATAAATTTAATTCTTCGATAACCAAATAAATTCGGTCCAGTCCAAAAGAAATCCCAACACCACTCATGTTTTTGAGTCCGAAAATTCCCGTCAAATCGTCGTATCTTCCACCGCCGCCGATAGACCCCATAGCAACTGATTTTGGCGGAGCCACTTCAAAAATAGCACCTGTATAATAATTCAAACCTCTTGCCAGCGTCACATCTAAATCTAAAATAGAAGTGTTCAATCCCAATTTCATCACATTATCACAAATAAAACGCAACTCCTCGACACCTTTCATTCCTTCATTGGATTCAGCAAGTAAAACTGAAAGTTGGTTTATTTTCTCTGAAATGGTTCCGGTAAAATTAAATAACGGTTGAACTTTTTCAATAGCTTCTTCCGAAATGTCTTTCTCCATCATTTCTTTTTTCACGCCGTCCTCACCTATTTTGTCAAGCTTGTCTAACGCTACTGTAAAATCTATTAATTTATCTGATGCACCAATTACTTCTGCAATTCCAGATAAAATTTTTCTGTTATTGATTTTTATAGTTACTCCTTCTAAACCCAAAGCAGTAAAAACAGTGTCATATAATTGAACCAATTCTACTTCCTGCCACAAGGATTTAGAACCAACCACATCAGCATCACATTGAAAAAATTCTCTGAAACGCCCTTTTTGCGGACGGTCAGCACGCCAAACAGGCTGAATCTGATATCTTTTGAATGGAAACTCGATTTCATTTTGGTGTTGCACTACATAACGGGCAAACGGAACCGTTAAATCATAACGCAAGGCTTTTTCAGAAATACTTGATGTTAATTTAGTACTGTCTTTATTTTCTAGGTGAGTTACATTGGCTTTCGCCAAATAATCCCCAGAATTTAATATTTTGAAAATTAAACGATCGCCTTCTTCCCCATATTTCCCCATTAAGGTTTCGGAGTTTTCGAATGAAGGTGTTTCTATAGGTTGGAAACCAAATTTCTCGAAATTACTTTTTATAATCTGAATGATATATTGACGTTTTGCCACCTCAGTTGGTGAGAAATCTCTAGTTCCTTTTGGAATGCTCGGTTTTGATGCCATTGTTGATTTACGAATTATGAATTACGAATTACGAATTTAAAAAAACGATTAACCAACGTAAAATCGCAGATCGAAATTCTAAAATTGTAATTCTTTGCAAATATCTTACTTTTTAAAATAATTCTTTCTAAAAAATTTTGCATTTTATTTTCCAAATGCCTGGCCCAGATTACAGCGTAAATCCGGAAGTGAAAACAAATTATTTTCACTTCCGGATTTACGCTGTAATCTGGACACGAGTGAAGCGAACTGACGAAGTAAATAGCTCCTAAAAATAAATTGAGATTTTTGAAAAGAAAATTTGTAACAAAAATTGTATTTTCGTGTCAAACACGTATGATGCTAAAATTATTCAAAGAAAA
>JBJOQF010000077.1:0-17079 GCA_046050185.1 Bacteroidota bacterium | reverse complement strand
AATTAAACTACCGAGAAGAATTTCAAACAACCTTTGAAAGATTGTACGAAAAAAAGCAAGTTTTGCAAACCAGCAGACCATTGCCCAACATCGCTTTGCATAAAATTAGAGAAAGCCTCTCTATTGAATGGACCTACAACTCTAATAGTATTGAAGGAAATACAATGAGCCTTAGGGAGACACAAATGGTAATTCAAGAAGGCATTACCATTAAAGGAAAATCGCTTCGGGAACATTTTGAAACCCATAATCATGATAAAGCAATTGACTATTTATATTCTATTGTAAATGATGATTATAATTTAAGGAGTATCGATATTTTGTCTTTGCACGGATTGGTTTTACGCTCTATCGAAGATGACTTTGCCGGACGCATTCGTAATGGAGGTGTTCGCATTACCGGCGCTAATTTTACCCCACCAAATGCAAATAAAGTTCCTGATTTATTGGATGAATTAATTGATTTTATCAATACAAATCCATTGCAGCTTAATGATATTGAGTTAGCAACCGTTTTTCACCATAAATTAGTTTGGATACATCCTTTCTTTGATGGAAATGGCCGTACGGTTCGGTTGGCAATGAATTTATTATTGATGCGGTCTGGTTTTCCTCCTGCTATAATCTTGAAAAATGACAGAAAGAAATATTACGAAGCACTGAATCAAGCTAATGGAGGTAATTATCAAAAATTAACCCTGTTGATGTGTCAATCATTGGAACGCACTTTGAATATTTACATTAATGCGTTACCAGGAAATGACAATGAATATGTAGCAATTTCAAATTTAGTTCAAGAACCTAATATGCCTTACGGTCAAGAATACATTAGTTTACTAGCAAGAACTGGTAAAATTGATGCTTACAAAGAAGGTCGAAACTGGCTTACAACAAGAGAGGCCGTCGAGGATTACATAGCAACGAGAAAAAGAAAGCGCTAACTTAAAGGTTGGCGTTTTTTATACCCGAATTTAACATAAACTTCTAAACTGTTGTATCGAAAGAATAAATCAAAATGGTAACTTTGCTTTTTTTGCAAAAATTATGTTAGACAAAGACAATACCATTGAAGTTCAAGGCGCTCGCGTTCACAATCTTAAAAATATAGATATTTCCATTCCAAGGGAAAAACTGGTCGTAATCACCGGTCTTTCGGGTTCTGGAAAATCCTCCTTAGCTTTCGATACCATTTATGCCGAAGGACAACGCCGTTATGTAGAAACTTTTTCTGCCTATGCGCGTCAATTTTTGGGCGGATTAGAACGCCCCGATGTGGATAAAATCGACGGACTTTCTCCAGTAATTGCCATTGAACAAAAAACGACCAGTAAAAGTCCGCGTTCCACCGTGGGAACTATTACTGAGATTTATGATTTCCTACGTTTGCTTTATTCCCGTGGTGCCGATGCCTACAGCTACAATACAGGCGAAAAAATGGTTTCTTATTCTGATGAGCAAATTAAGAATTTGATCATTCAAGATTTTAAAGGAAAACGCATTAATATTTTAGCTCCGGTTATTCGCGCTCGAAAAGGACATTATGCGGAACTTTTTCAACAAATTGCCAAACAAGGTTTTCTTAAAGTGCGTGTTAACAGTGATGTGCTTGATATCACTTTGGGAATGAAATTAGACCGTTATAAAACACACGATATCGAAATTGTAGTGGATCGAATGGTGATTGAAGACACTCCTGATAACGAAAAACGTTTGACTGAAAGTATCAATACGGCCATGCATCACGGGGAAAATGTTTTGATGGTTTTAGACCAAGATTCTAATGAAGTTCGTTTTTTTAGCAGGAATTTGATGTGTCCAAGTACTGGAATTTCCTATCAAAATCCAGAACCTAATTTGTTTTCTTTTAATTCCCCAAAAGGTGCTTGTGATCATTGCAACGGTTTAGGAACAGTAAATGAAATCAATACTAAAAAGATTATTCCAAACCCGAAATTATCCGTAAAAAATGGTGGTTTTGCTCCTTTGGGCGAATACAAAAGTTCTTGGATTTTTAAGCAATTGGAAATCATAGGAGAAAAATACGGCTTCAAATTGACTGATGCCATAGAAACAATTCCGGAGGAAGCAATGGAAATGATTTTGAATGGGGGAAAAGAAAAATTCACCATCAACTCCAAAGATTTAGGCGTTGCAAGAGAATACAAAATTGATTTTGAAGGGATTTCACATTTCATAAAAAACCAACATGATGAAAGCGGTTCAACGACCATAAAACGTTGGGCAAAGGAATTCATGGACGAAATAAAATGTCCTGTTTGCGAAGGTTCCAGGTTGAAAAAAGAAGCTATGTTCTTTAAAATCAATGAAAAAAACATTACCGAATTGTGCGATATGGACATTTCGGATTTGACAGCTTGGTTTTTTGATTTAGAAAACTATTTATCTGATAAACAAAAGATTATTGCTACTGAAGTAATCAAAGAGATTAAGGATCGATTGAACTTTTTAATGAATGTAGGTTTGGATTATTTGGCTTTAAGCCGAAGTTCAAAATCACTTTCGGGCGGTGAAGCACAACGAATCCGTTTGGCTACTCAAATTGGTTCACAGTTGGTTGGCGTTTTGTATATTTTGGATGAGCCAAGTATTGGTTTACACCAAAGAGATAATGATAAATTGATTCATTCTCTGGAACAATTACGGGATATTGGAAACTCCGTAATTGTGGTGGAACACGATAAAGACATGATTGAACGTGCGGATTATGTGATTGACATTGGACCAAAAGCGGGGAAATATGGAGGCGAAATTATCAGCAAAGGAACGCCTGCCGAAATCTTGAAACACCATACCATTACAGCGATGTACATGAATGGGGAGATGAAAATTGAAGTTCCGGCAAAGCGTCGGGAGGGAAATGGAAAATTCTTGAAACTGACAGGAGCAACTGGAAATAACCTGAAAAACGTTTCGATAGAATTGCCTTTGGGTAAAATGATTTGCGTGACAGGAGTTTCGGGAAGTGGCAAATCAACTTTGATCAATGAAACGCTCTACCCTATTTTGAACGCCTATTATTTCAACGGCGTCAAAAAACCACAACCGTATAAAAAAATTGAAGGATTGGAACATATCGATAAAGTGATTGATATTGACCAAAGCCCCATTGGTAGAACACCACGAAGCAATCCAGCAACTTATACCGAAGTTTTTACCGAAATTAGAAACCTGTTTACAATGACTTCAGAAAGTATGATACGCGGTTATAAAGCGGGACGATTTAGTTTTAATGTAAAAGGTGGACGCTGTGAAACCTGTGAAGGATCAGGTGTGCGAACAATTGAGATGAACTTTTTACCCGATGTGTATGTAGAATGTGAAACTTGCCAAGGGAAACGTTTCAACAGGGAAACATTAGAGATTCGATACAAAGGGAAATCCATTTCGGATGTATTGAATATGACAGTGGATGAAGCTGTTCCATTTTTTGAAAATATCCCGAAGATTTATAGAAAAGTAAAAACCATTCAGGATGTTGGTTTGGGTTATATTACCCTTGGGCAACAAAGCACAACGCTTTCCGGCGGTGAAGCACAACGTATCAAACTGGCAGGTGAATTATCCAAAAAAGATACTGGGAATACGTTTTATATTCTGGACGAACCCACTACTGGATTGCATTTTGAAGACATCAGGGTATTGATGGAAGTAATTAACAAACTGGTTGACAAAGGCAATACGATATTGATTATCGAGCACAATATGGATGTGATTAAACTGGCTGATTACATCATCGATATTGGTCCTGAAGGCGGAAAAGGGGGCGGACAACTCATTGCCAAAGGAACACCGGAAGAAATTATAAAAATTAAGAAGAGTTATACCGCGCAGTTTTTGAAAAAAGAATTGGCTTAGATTCCCCTCCTTTGGAGGGGTGCCTGAAAGGCGGGGTGGTTTTTCGTTACTGTTGACATTTTTTTGTAAATTCAATCCTAAAAACCACCACACCAAATGGCAACATATCCAAAAGGAAAGAATCAAAAGCAAATTGTATGGAAAACAATAGAGAAATAACCACTTATATAAACACACATCCCATTTATAGAAATTTTATTGAAAACTTACCCTACAACATAAAACTAAAATCCCGAGCCCGAGCCTTACGCAAGGCAAGTGTATTGTCGGAAGTTATTTTTTGGTTGCAAGTTCACAAAGGGATGTTCTGGAAGATTGACTTTGATAGACAAAGAATCATAGGTAATTATATCGTAGATTTTTATGTAAAAACGTTAGGATTAGTAATCGAAATTGACGGATCAAGCCATAATGATAAAGAAGCATATGACCAAAAAAGAGAGGATTATATCATTTCATTAGGATTAAGAGTATATAAAATTTCGGATTTAAGGGTAAAACACGATTTGAACAATGTTATGATGGAGCTTGAGAAATATATTATTGAGGAGTTCAGATGAAATAATATTGTATTGACTAAAATACAAAAACCACCCCGCCCTTTGGGCACCCCTCCAAAAGAGGGGAAAAGCAGGCGGACAACTCATTGCCAAAGGAACTCCTGAGGAAATTATAAAAATTAAGAAGAGTTATACCGCGCAGTTTTTGAAAAAAGAGTTACTTTAGTATTCAGGAGCCCTAGCCCTGATGGAAGCGGCATCCTTTTTCTTGCTTTTTTAGCAAGGAAAAGATACAGCAGACAGCAGGAAATAGCTTCAAAAAATAAGATTTAAAATAGAGAATATGAGATTAGAAGATTTTGATAATGATGAAGATAAAGTAATCCAAGACAAGCTAAAAAGAAAGACTTGGAACGAGATAAGAACCAATGACAGCTGGGCGATTTTTAAAATTATGGCCGAATTTGTAAACGGTTATGAGAGTATGGGACGCATTGGCCCGTGCGTTACTATTTTTGGATCAGCCAGGACAAAACCA
The DNA here is from genome assembly GCA_046050185.1 of Bacteroidota bacterium. Classification (GTDB taxonomy): domain Bacteria; phylum Bacteroidota; class Bacteroidia; order Flavobacteriales; family Flavobacteriaceae; genus Flavobacterium. The sequence goes on along the minus strand of JBJOQF010000077.1, from coordinate 12,165 downwards.
GAGGATAAATATTATTTGCTTGCCGAGAAAATTGCCTACAAAATCAGTAAAGCAGGCTATGGCGTGATTACAGGTGGTGGTCCAGGAATCATGGAAGCCGGAAATAAAGGGGCACATCTTGGTGGAGGAACCTCTGTGGGATTGAATATTGTATTGCCTTTTGAACAACATTACAATCCTTATATTGATGGAGATAAGAACTTAAATTTTGATTATTTCTTTGTTCGAAAAGTGATGTTTGTCAAATATTCTCAGGGTTTTGTTGTTATGCCGGGAGGTTTTGGAACAATGGATGAATTATTTGAAGCAATGACTTTAATTCAGACAAAAAAAATTGCAAGATTCCCAATAATATTAGTTGGCACCAGTTTTTGGGCAGGATTGATTGACTGGATAAAAACGGTTTTAATAGAAAAAGAACATACGGTAAGCGCAGACGATTTGAATTTATTCAAAATTGTAGATACCGAGGATGAAGTTGTTGATGTACTGGATAAATTCTATAAAAAATATGATTTAACGCCTAATTTTTAATCGAAAAGCTGTCTAACCAACAGCTTTTTTTTAATCTTTTATGAGATTTTATTCCATTTTCATTCAATAATAAGTATATTTATTTTTTTAATAAATTGAGCCTTAAAAGTTGAAATCATTCTATAAAATTGCCATTTACACCCTTGTTTTATTGGTTTCGGTAAAACAATATGCGCAGCATCATTCTAAAATGATTGTTGAGTTGAATTCAGGGGCCAAAACATTGAATATTCAGCAGGAAATCACTTTTTTCAACCAATCAAGTGACACATTAACTTCCATATTTTTAAACGATTGGAACAATTCTTATTCTGATAAAAACACTCCTTTAGCAAAACGTTTCTCAGATGAATTTTACAGAGGTTTTCATTTGGCCAAAGAGGAAGAACGAGGAAGTACAAACAATTTAACCATTATTGATTCGAATCAGTTATTTGTTTCATGGGAAAGAACGGAGAAAAATCCAGATTATATTGAGGTGAAATTAAGAGAAAAATTACTTCCCAATCAAAAGACTACTTTACATCTTACTTATATTACAAAAATCCCAAGTAATAAATTCACTAAATACGGGTTTAATGATAAAGGCGAAATGAATCTTAAAAACTGGTTTCTTACTCCTGCCCGTTATGAAAACCATGACTTCATTAGATACAGCAACAATAATTTAGATGATATTTCCAATGCTGTTTCCAGTTATGATATAGACCTGAAAACACCTGCTGCTTTAGAAATTACTTCTGATTTAAATAGCAGTTTACCAAAAAAAACAGGAATTTTTTCAAACTATAAATTATCAGGAAATAACCGAACAGATTTTAGTCTTTTTGTAGAACCAAAATCCAGTTTTATCAGTTTTAAAAACAATACAACCGAAGTACTGACTAATCTCAAAGAAAATAAAATAAGTGCAATCCAAAAAGCAGTTATTGTGGATCGTGTGATGGATTATGTAAATACGCTTATTGGTAAATATCCACATGAAAAAATAATAGTTTCTCAAACTGATTATGAGAAAAATCCTTTTTATGGATTAAACCAACTGCCTTCTTTTTTAAGTCCATTTACAGATGAATTTATTTTTGAGATTAAATTTTTGAAAACCTATTTGAATTCCTATTTAAAAAATAGCTTGCGTTTAAACCCAAGAAAAGACAACTGGATTTATGATGGAATTCAAGTGTATGCCATGATGAAATATATTGATGAAAATCATCCAAATACCAAAATGTTTGGCAGCGTTTCTAAGCTTCGATTATTAAAAAGCTATAATTTAACTAACTTAAGTTTTAATGAGCAATACAGCTATTTTTATATGCTTATGGCTCGGAAAAACTTGGACCAACCCCTTGGTGATCCAAAAAATAGTTTAATAAAATTCAACGAACAAATTGCCAGTAAATACCGTGCTGGATTGAGTTTTAGATTTCTGGATAATTATCTGGAGCATGATGAAGTAAACAATAGTATTCGTCAATTTTATGCTGAAAATAAGGAAAAACAAGTTTCGAGAACTGATTTTGAAACCATCCTAAAATTTAATGCCGATAAAGATATTAATTGGTTTTTTAAAACAATAGTTAGTTCACGCGAAATAATTGATTACAAATTTGCTGATGTTACAAAAACAAAAGACAGTATTACTTTTTCAGTAAAAAATAAAACAAATGTCTTGATTCCGATTCCTGTTTACGGAGTAAAAAAAGGGGAAATAGTTTTTAAAAAATGGCTTGACAGCAATGAAACAGACAGCACTTTTACAATTGAAAGAAAAAATGCTGATAAAATAGTTTTAAATTACAATAATGAAGTTCCTGAATACAATTTAAGAAATAACTGGAAAAAATTAGAGGGCTTTTTTCCAAATAATCGTCCTGTTAAATTTGTATTTATGAAGGATTTAGAAGATCCATATTACAATCAAATACTTTATGTTCCATCGCTTACTTACAATTATTATGATGGACTTAGTCCAGGATTAAGACTTCATAACAAAACTATTTTAGACAAGCCTTTTATATTTGATATTAATCCGGCTTATTCTTCAAAAACAGATAATTTTTCTGGCTCAGCAGCTTTTGTTGTAAATCAAAACTATAGAAACAGTACGCTGTTCAATGTTAGGTATTCTGTTTCCGGTTCCTATTTTCATTATGCACCAGATGCGGCTTATCTTAAAATAAATCCTACTGTTCAATTACGAATCCGGGAAGAAAACTTTAGAGACAATAGAAAACAGCTGATATTATTACGTCAGGTATTAGTAAATAGAGAAAAGAGCAATTTTATTATTGATAATTCAACTGAAAATTACTCGGTTTTTGATGCGAAATACTTCAATACAAGAACTGAAGTAACTAATCATTTTAGTTTCATTTCAGACTTACAACTATCAGGCAAATTTGGTAAAATTGCGAGTGAAATAGAATACAGAAAATTATTTGAAAGTAAACGTCAGATTAATTTACGATTGTATGCCGGTAGTTTTTTATACAATACAACCGCTTCAGACTTTTTTAGTTTTGCATTAGACCGCCCAACTGATTATTTATTTGATTATAACTATTATGGCAGATCTGAAAGTAAAGGTTTTTATAGCCAACAATTTATATTGGCTGAAGGTGGTTTTAAATCAAAACTAAACACCCCTTTTGCAAATCAATGGATTACTACCTTAAACGGAAGTTTTAATATTTGGAATTGGATGGAACTATACGGCGATATAGGGCTTATCAAAAATAGAAGCCAAAATGCAAGATTCGTTTATGATAGTGGAATTCGTCTGAATTTGGTGACGGACTATTTCGAATTGTATTTTCCAATTTATTCCAATAATGGATGGGAAATTGCCCAAAATAATTACAACGAAAAAATACGGTTTGTGGTTACATTTTCTCCAAAAACATTAATCAATCTTTTTAATCGAAAATGGTTCTAATACAAGATAAGAACTATATTCAATTACATTATTCTTTAAAAAATAGCAATTTAAATAAGTATACCAAAATAATATATCCACTAAATACAAATTAATTAACAATAATTAAATTATATTTCTTTTAAGGAATTATGAAAATAACTAGTTTTTAATTAAATTTGCAGCACAAAGCTATTCTTTCAATTATGATAAAAGAAAAAATCAATACTACCCTGACATTTGAAGATTTCAAAACTGAAGTATTAAGTGACTATAAAATAGCCACAATTAGCAGGGAATGTAGCCTGTTAGGACGCAAAGAAGTATTGACTGGAAAGGCTAAATTTGGAATATTTGGAGATGGTAAAGAAGTGCCTCAGCTAGCTATGGCAAAAGCTTTCAAAAATGGAGATTTCCGTTCTGGTTACTATCGTGATCAAACTTTCATGATGGCTATTGGCGAATTAACCATGCAACAGTTTTTTGCTGGTTTATATGGTCATACTGATATTGAACAAGAGCCAATGTCAGCAGGAAGACAAATGGGTGGTCACTTTACAACGCATAGTTTGAATGAAGATGGATCTTGGAAAGATTTAACTAAACAAAAAAATTCAAGTGCAGATATTTCTCCTACTGCAGCGCAAATGCCAAGATTACTAGGATTAGCACAAGCATCAAAAATATACCGACAAGTTTCAGGAATTACAAATGCAGCAAATTTTTCAGTAGATGGTAATGAAATTGCTTGGGGAACAATAGGAAATGCAAGTACGTCAGAAGGATTATTTTTTGAAACTATAAATGCAGCCGGAGTTTTACAAGTACCCATTGTTATGAGTGTTTGGGATGATGAGTATGGAATTTCTGTTCATGCAAGACATCAAACCACTAAAGAAAGTATTTCTGAAATTTTAAAAGGATACCAACGAGAAAATAACACTAATGGTTTTGAAATATTAAAAGTAAAAGGTTGGGATTATGCCGACTTAATTGCTACTTATGAAAAAGCGGCAAGTATAGCTCGTGAAAAACATATTCCAGTTTTAATTCATGTAAATGAATTGACTCAGCCACAAGGACATTCCAGTTCAGGATCTCATGAGAGATATAAAAACTCCAATCGATTGGCATGGGAAAAAGATTTTGATTGTCTCCGTCAAATGAAACTGTGGATGATTGCTATCAATATTGCCTCTCCAGAAGAAATTGAAGCAATTGATTTACAAGCTAAAAAAGATGTTTTTGAAGCTAAAAAAGAGGCGTGGAATGCTTTTATTGAACCTATAATTGAAGAACAAAAAGAACTGATTTCTTTGTTACAAAAAATAGCCGTAACAAGTAAAAATAAAGAAAGAATACTAAAGCTGATTACTGATTTAAACAGTATAAAATCACCTTTAAAAAAAGAGATTCTAGTAACTGCCCGAAAAGTGTTGCGTTTAGTACTGAACGAAGCAGGAAAAGAAGAACTATCTCTTTGGATTACTTCATATACAAATAAAACCCAACGAAAATTCAGCAGTAACTTATTTTCGGAAACTGATTTAAATGTGTTTTCAGTAGAAAAGGTTCTACCTGAGTATTCAGAAGATGCAAAAGAAGATACTGACGGACGCATGATTTTGCGTGATAACTTTGATGCTATTTTTACAAAACATCCTGAAACACTAATTTTTGGTGAAGATGCAGGAAATATTGGTGATGTAAACCAAGGTTTAGAGGGAATGCAGGAAAAATACGGAGAACTTCGCGTTGCCGATGTTGGAATTCGTGAAGCAACCATAATTGGGCAAGGTATTGGCATGGCATTAAGAGGCTTACGTCCTATTGCCGAAATTCAATATTTAGATTATTTGTTGTATGCTATTCAAATCATGAGTGATGATTTAGCAACATTAAGATATCGTACCGTTGGAAAGCAAAAAGCACCACTTATCATAAGAACGCGTGGTCATCGATTAGAAGGAATCTGGCATTCTGGTTCACCTATGGGAATGATTATAAATGCGATAAGGGGAATTCATGTTTTGGTTCCAAGAAATATGACTCAAGCAGCTGGTTTTTATAACACTTTATTGGAATGTGACGAACCCGCTTTAGTAATCGAATGCTTGAATGGTTATCGTTTAAAAGAAAAAATGCCGTTGAATTATGGCCAATTCAAAACGCCAATTGGAGTTGTTGAAACTTTGAAAGAAGGTACTGATATTACACTGGTTTCTTATGGTTCTACTTTGAGATTAGCACAACAAGCAGCCAAAGAATTACTCGAAATAGGTATTGATTGCGAAATTATCGATTTACAATCTTTACTACCATTTGATATTAATCAAGATATTGTGAAAAGTATTACCAAAACGAATCGTCTTTTAGTAATAGACGAAGATGTTCCTGGTGGTGCTTCGGCATATATTTTACAACAAATTATAGAACAACAAGACGGTTATAATTATTTAGACAGCAAACCTCAAACTTTAACTGCAAAAGCACATAGAGCTGCTTATGGCACAGACGGTGACTATTTTTCTAAACCATCTTCAGAAGATATTTTTGAAAAAGTATATGAAATGATGAATGAAGTTAATCCAGCTAAATATCCGAGTTTATATTAAAAACTCAATTAAATAATTAAAATCCCAATCTGATTTTTTTTCAGGTTGGGATTTTTTCATCCTAACTATTCATTTATTTAAAATTTAAATAATATATTGTAAATCAATTCATTACACAATAACTATAATAAAAATAACATGAAAAAAATAACCTTTTTTTTGGAGATATTATTAATACTTGTAATTGTTTCCTGCAAGAAAAAAGATGACAAACCTTTTACGCCACAAGTAGAAACTTCAAACGCAACAACAACGACTTCCACTCCAGCAACTTCAGGAGAAGTTAAAGATAGTACTTCTATAAAAGTTGGCACTGATGGTGTAAATGTTACGACAAAAAATAATACCACTAAAACTAGTGTAACTATTTCTGGTGGAGAAGCTAAAATTGAGATTAAAAAGTAGCATTCAATTATTCTCTTAATTAAAAGTTATAATGCCAATGTAAATTTTTTATGTTGGTATTTTTTATTTTATTTTAAACTTTATTAAAAATAACCGAAAATGAATGCTTTGGAAACTATTTTAAAAAACATCCAAAATGTCAAAGTGATAGATGATTCCATTGATTATAAACACTATATTTCTTTAGACTTATCTACTCTTAATATTAATTTATCAAAATTAGATGTTAGTAATTCAATTGATTTCGAAAAATATATTGAAAATTATTTAACGGCAAGTAAGGCACAAGTAGCTTTTGGAGGATATAATGAAGAACGTAATTTATATAAACGAAGTGCTACTTTTAATAATCTTAAAACAGAAGAAAGGAATATTCATATTGGATTAGATTTATGGATAAAATCCGGAACACCTGTATTAGCTGCTCTTGATGGAACTATTCATAGTTTTAATTATAATGCTGGTTTAGGTGATTATGGCCCAACCCTGATTTTAGAACACAAAATAGAAAATCAGATTTTTTATACTTTATACGGTCATCTCTCGTTAAAAAGTATTACTGAAATTGAAATTGGGGATGTTATAAAAAAGGGACAACAAATAGCTACTTTAGGTAATTCAGCAATTAATGGGGATTATTCACCACATTTACATTTTCAAATTATAAAAAACATCGGAGATTATTTTGGAGATTATCCGGGGGTTTGCAGCAAAAGTGATTTGGAATACTATTTAGAAAACTGTCCTGACCCGAACTTATTATTAAAAATCATATAGATTATGAAAAAAATAGTTCTTATCCTAAGTATTATTTTGCTAATTGGCTGTAAGTCTAAAACCGTTGTTACAACTCCTGTTCCTGAAGAAGTTAAAATAATCAAACTAACATTTTCTGAAGTCAGTGAATCTCAAAAAAACAAAGCTTATGAATTAGGAAAAAGAGTTTTAATGACTTGTAATACTTCTAAGTTTAAACCTTTTAACGAAAGTGAAGCAACAGCTTCGGTTATTAAAAATACAACTGAAGAGCGATTGACAAAAACTTGCGTTAAATTTCGGCAATATTATGGAACTTTTAAAGACTTACAATTAGTTGAAATCTATAGAAATAATAGCAACCAAACAACCATTTTTCGTTACAAAGCATTGTACACAAAGAAAGTAGCTAATAAAGAACTTCGCGTTTCAATGAATCAAGAAAATAAAGTTTCGTCTATTAAATCATTGGATTGGACAGATACTTTTCAAAATAAATAACTTCAAGTAATAAAACTGAATTCATGAATCAAAAAGTCCTGCTTTTTTTATTATTTATCGCAACCATTTCCGCAACAAGTCAGGAAACAATGAGTTTTAAGGGTTCCAAACCTTATCGAGCAACGAACTCTTGGAATTTTATTTGTGAGAACTACGCTTTGACTGGAGCGACAACTGTTCAAATTGCAAAAACAGAAAAAGGAGGAATCCTGAAATTAACCGTTGAAACTACAAACCCGGCATTCAATATTGCAGGAATTGTTTATGTTTATTTGACTGATAATATTGTAATTACTTGTTCTGACAAAGGAATTAGAGAGAATACAGGAAATCAGATTGTATCGTATTACTCGTTTTCACCTTTAGAAATGAATAAAATAAAAAATACTGATATCCAATCTATTCGATTCAATATTAAAGGAATTAGCAGTAAATTCAATAGTCAAACAGGCAATTTTACTGCTGTTAATCGAAAAACATACTTTTCGACAGCTTCAGATAAAACGAAAAAAAATTACGATACAGCATCAGAAATAACAGCTTTGTACCAGTAGCAATTCCGGTTCAGAAATACAACTGAACTAATATTTTTTTTAAAATTTATACCCAAACTATTCCTAAATTCTCATGAATTAGGAATAGTAATCGATTTGCTATTATTTCAAGAATAGCAGTATTCTACAACAGTACTATTTTATTAAAACTTAAATGGCATCTCATTGTCGCTGTTTATTCGTAAATTTATAAATTAAAATAGTAAGTGCGTGAACCTTTTATAAGTCAGCCCCCATTTAATTATCTTTTTCTCCGAACACTAACATTATTAAAGAATCAATCAAAATTAATAATGTGTGAATTATATAACTTTATTTATAAGTTATATAAGTCCTTCTGATACAATTTGTCCGATTTTTACATAATCTGTTAAAAAAAATAATTTGAAACTATATATCAAATACATGGTCAGTAATCGCTGTAAAATGGCTGTAAAAGAGGAATTAAAAAAACTTGGGCTACACTTCATTGTTGTTGATTTAGGAGAAGTCGAAATCATGGAAAACATTTCTATGGATCAAAAGGGAAAACTTAAATCAGCATTACTGGATTCAGGGCTTGAATTAATGGATGACAAAAAAGCCATGCTTATTGAGAAAATAAAGAATGTGATTATTGAAATGGTCCATCATTCCACTGAAAATATAAAAGTAAATTTTTCTGATTATCTCAGTACAAAATTGAATCACGATTATACCTACTTGTCTAACTTATTTTCGGAAGTACAAGGAACAACTATCGAGCAATTTATCATCTCCCATAAAACGGAACGAATAAAAGAATTAATTATTTACGGGGAATTGAACATTACTGAAATAGCTTGGAAAATGAATTATAGCAGTGTTGCCCATCTCTCCAGTCAGTTTAAAAAAGTTACAGGACTCTCCCCTTCTCATTTTAAACAATTGAAAGACAAAAGACGAAATCCCATTGAAGAAATTGGAAATTCAAATGATTTAAACAGTTAAAATGAAAACAACAAGAACTCACGAGTCTCAATATACCAGAAGTTTAATTGAAGCCAGCTTAGATCCTTTCGTAACTATTAGTATCGAAGGAAAGATAACTGACGTTAATGAGGCATCAATAAAAATTACCGGGGTTTCAAGAGAAACATTAATAGGTACTGACTTTTCTAATTATTTTACGGAACAAGAAAAAGCTAAAAAAGGATATCAGCAAGTTTTTGAAAAAGGATTTGTAGCAGATTATCCGCTAACCATAAAACATAAAAACGGTAAATTAACTGATGTGTTATACAATGCTTCCGTTTATAAAGATGATAAAGGGAATGTTCTTGGAGTTTTTGCAGCTGCGAGAGATGTTACAGCGCAGAAATTACTATCAAAATATTCTTTAAGCTTAATCGAAGCAAGTCTTGATCCATTAGTTACAATAAATACTGAAGGAAAGATTACTGACATGAATGAGGCATTGGTAAACATTACAGGGATGACGCGAAAAGAACTTACAGATTCTGATTTTTTCGATTATTTTACCGAACAACAAAAAGCGCGTGAAGTATATCAGGAAGTCTTTGAAAAAGGTTCTGTTGCTGATTCACCACTTACGCTTCGCCACAAAGACGGTAAATTAACCGATGTACTCTTTAATGGCTCTGTTTATATGGATGACAAAGAAAATGTACTTGGTGTTGTAATTGTTGCAAGAGACGTAACAGAGCAAAAAAGAATTGCCACTGAACTGGTTGAGGCAAGAGTTTTTGCAGAGTTAGCAACGAAAATTGCAGAAGAAGCTAAAAGAAATGCAGAAAGCGCCACAATTATAGCTGAAAATGCAGTAAAGGCAAAACAGCAATTTTTATCTAATATGAGCCATGAAATTCGCACCCCGATGAATGCGATTATTGGATTTACTAAAGTGGTATTAAAAACTGATTTGAACGCTAAACAAAAAGAATATTTAGACGCTATCAAAATGAGTGGCGATGCACTGATAGTACTTATCAACGACATACTTGATTTAGCAAAAGTCGATGCCGGAAAGATGACATTTGAAAAAACACCTTTCAAAATGAAATCTTCCATATCAGCCATGCTCCATTTATTTGAAACAAAAATTCAAGAAAAAAATTTAAGCTTGGTTAAAGAATATGACAGCAAAATTCCAGATGTTCTTGTGGGAGATCCAGTTCGTTTACACCAAATTATTTTAAATTTGGTAAGCAATGCCGTCAAATTTACAACAAAAGGAAAAATTACAGTAAGTGTTCATTTATTATATGACGATGAAGATAAAGTAGTTATCGAATTTGCAGTGACGGATACAGGAATTGGTATTCCCGATGAAAAAATTGAAAAAATATTTGAAAATTTTCAACAAGCCTCCAGTGGAACATCAAGATTATACGGCGGAACAGGATTAGGTCTTGCTATTGTAAAACAATTAGTAGAACCGCAAGGAGGAAGTATTCGAGTAAAAAGTATCGTTAATGAAGGTTCTACATTTAGTTTTACATTAAGTTTTCAAAAAACAAATGCCGATGCCGAATTAGAAAATGAACTGATGGAATTGGATACCGAAATAAAAAACATAAAAGTGTTAGTGGTCGAAGATATTGCGCTCAATCAATTATTAATGAAAACGCTATTAGATGATTTTGGTTTTGATCGTGATATTGCAGAAAATGGTAAAATAGCCATCGAAAAACTAAAAAACAAAGATTACGATATCATTCTAATGGATTTACAAATGCCGGAAATGAATGGATTTGAAGCCACAGAATACATTCGTAAGACTATGAATTCAAAAATCCCAATTATTGCTTTAACAGCTGATGTTACCACCGCTGATTTAGCTAAATGCAAAGCGGTGGGAATGAATGACTACCTTGCAAAACCAGTTAACGAAAAACTGTTATACAGTAAAATAGTTAGTATCTTAAAGAAACCTAAACTTACAAAACTTAGCGCAAAACTTAATGAAAACTCAGAAGAAAAAGATAATACAAAGAAAAAAATAAGATGCATTGATCTGGTCTATTTAAATCAGAAAACAAAATCAAATCCAACATTAATGATGGAAATGATTTCACTGTATTTATCCCAAACACCTCCTTTAATAGACACAATTAAACAAAGTTTTACTGACCAAAATTGGAATTTATTAGGTGCTGCGGCACATAAAATGATTCCTTCTTTTTCAATAATGGGAATCAGTCCTAATTTTGAAAATATGGCAAAAAAAATACAGGAATTTGCAAGCGCACAAGAAAAATCAGAAGGAATACAAGACTTAGTCCTACAACTTGAAGAAATTTGTTTACAAGCCTGCAGTGAATTAGAAGAAGAACTTAATATAATTAAAAACACATAATGATAACAAACGAAAATAAAATAAAAATTTTCCTGGTAGATGATGATGCGTTATTTTTAAAATCTCTAGAAATTGAATTTCTGGAAAATATAGATTTTACAATTGAAACCTATTCAACTGGAGAATTATGTGTGGAAAACTTATCAAATAATCCTGATGTAATAATATTGGATTATCAACTGGATGGTATTGTAGAAAATGCAATGGATGGTCTTAAAACTTTGGATAAAATAAAAGCTTTCAATCCAAAAATTCCAGTCGTAATGTTGTCTTCACAAGATAAAATTGAAGTAGCCATAAACTGTATGCATCACAAAGCATTTGATTACGTAGTAAAAAGTGAAACTGCTTTTGTTCGCTTGCAAAAAATAATCACTACCATTTTTAAATATCAAAAAATAGAAAAGGAATTAAGTTGGTACATGGATAGAATGTAAATTTCATCTTTATAGTTTCTTTCAAAAGACCTTTTACGGAGCTTCCTGTATTTAATTTAGTATTGAAATTTTTAATTCTAAATAATCTGTTTTTCATTTTAGAGGAGTA
>JBJOQF010000076.1:0-5989 GCA_046050185.1 Bacteroidota bacterium | reverse complement strand
GCTGCAGGTATTCTTTTCCAAAATAGCAAAACAAGATCCGGAAAGAGCGGTTATAGCCTATATTATTTCGGAAGGATATCGATTGAAAAAAGACAAAGAACAGGAAGAAAAGTGGTTGATTGTCTCAGCAATATCCGATTTACAATTGGTAAAAAAAGAAAATATCTCATTGCGAAAATTAGCTTTCATTTTATATGAACAAGGCGATATAGACCGGGCTTATAAATACACCAAAAGATCATTAGAAGACGCTCTTTTTTGTAATGCCAAATTAAGAACCTACGAAATATCAAAAATGCTGCCCATTATCAACGAGGCATATGAAAACAAAAATGAAACCAATAGAACGCAGTTAATCATTTTTTTAATTTGTGCCAGTATTTTATCCTTGTTCTTATTAGTCGTTTTGATGCTGCTTTTTAAACAAATGAAAAAATTAGCAAATGCCCAAAAAGAAATAAGTTTAGCCAATATAAAATTGTCGGTATTGAACAAAGAGTTAAATGAAATCAATGAAAGGTTGAATCAAACCAATGCAACACTTGCCGAAGCGAGTTTGTTGAAAGAAATTTATATTGGCCGCTACATGGACCAATGCTCCGATTACATTGCAAAACAGGAGGAATACAGACGAAAATTGAATGTAATGGCTACTGCAGGAAAAATGAATGAACTCGTAAAAGCAGTGAAGTCAAATACTCCTATTGAGAAGGAATTAAAAGAATTTTATACCAATTTTGACCAAACCTTTTTGCAATTATTCCCGAGTTTTATTGATGAGTTTTCGAAATTGTTAGCAGACAAAGAGCTGCTTCATTTGAAACAAGGGGAGCTTTTAAACACAGAGTTAAGAATCTTTGCATTAATTCGTTTGGGGATTAAAGACAGTACAAAAATTGCAGAATTTTTAAGGTATTCCGTATCGACGATTTACAATTATCGGTCACAAATAAAAAACAAATCGGTAGGACCCAGGGAAGAATTTGAATCCAAAGTACTTTTAATTGGATCATCCGACAAAAACTAAAACTGTTTACCTCGCGATTATTTGTTGAAAAGCAGTTTTTGTTGCATTTTTATTTTATAAATCTACCACTTTTTTTGAGAATAAATTTATTTTAAAAAACTGACTTACAGTTAATTATAAAAAATATAATTTACTTTTTTTCTACCTGTAAAATTTTAAGCAGGGAAAGAATCTACTTTTACTATATCGAAATTTTTGAAATATAAGGCAATACTCAAACGTGTTTAATAAATCGATTTCGTCCAAAAAACCATTAACTAAAAAAATTAAAATGAAAGTAGTATTATCAAAGGGAATGGCCATTGCATTATTTTGCTTTGGATTAGTAACAAACCCATCTGCAGCGCAGGAAAAAAAATCGACAGTTGAGCGCAAATGGTGGAAGGAAGCCGTTGTATATCAAATTTATCCAAGAAGTTTCAAAGACACTGATGGAGATGGAGTAGGAGATTTGAAAGGGATTATTCAAAAATTAGATTATATCAAAAGTTTAGGAATAGATGTGGTTTGGTTGAATCCAATTTACGGTTCGCCGAATGCGGATAACGGATATGATATTTCGGATTATCAATCTATTATGAAAGAATTTGGAACCATGGAAGATTTTGATTCATTATTGAAAGGAATGCACGAAAGAGGTCTGAAATTAGTAATGGATTTAGTTGTCAATCACAGTTCAGATGAGCATAAATGGTTTCAGGAAAGCAGAAAATCCCGAGACAATCCATATAGAGATTATTACCATTGGTGGCCAGCCGAAAAAGGAAAACCCGCTTTCCGCCCAGGTGCTTTTGAAGCAGATGGCAGCGGTTGGAGATATGATAAACAAACGGATTCGTATTATTTACATTACTTCAGCTATAAACAGCCTGATTTGAATTGGGAAAACCCAAAATTGCGTCAGGAAATTTACAGCATGATGAATTGGTGGTTTGAAAAAGGGATTGATGGATTCCGTATGGACGTGATTCCATTTATCGCAAAAGACACTACTTTTCCAGTGATTACTCAAGCCGATTTAGATAAAAATTACCAAGGGCGTTGGGATGTTTTTATGGCCAGCGGACCTCATTTGCATGATTATTTGAAAGAAATGAATAAAGAAGTTTTGAGTAAATATGATATAATGGCATTGGCAGAAGGTGCCGGAATGACACTGAAATCAGCTCACGATTTTGTGGATGCCGATAGAAAAGAATTGGATATGGGGTATCATTTTGAAGGCACCAACTTAGGATACATCCCGGGTTATTTCAAAAAAATGAATCCAAATTGGAGTTTAATTGATTTCAAAAAAATCTATTCTGACTGGGATGCAGTTTACGACCAAAAAGGATGGGGAACCATTTATTTAGGGAATCACGATCAACCTAGAATGACTTCTCGTTGGGGAAATGACGCACCAGAATTTAGAGCTGTTTCATCAAAAATGTTAACCACTTTTTTACTTTCGATGAAAGGAACTCCTTATTATTATAATGGAGATGAAATAGGAATGGTGAATGCCAAATTCAATACAATTGAAGATTATAGAGATATTGAAACGATTGCAGAATATGAAAAAGTAAAAATTGCCGGAGGCGATTTAAAACAATTCATCGAAGATCAAAAAACTGGTGGAGCAAGAGACAACGGAAGAACTCCTTTTCAATGGGATAGTTCTAAAAATGGAGGTTTTTCAACAACGGAACCTTGGTTAAAAGTAAATGACAATCATAGTACTTTGAACGCAGCGGCTCAAGAAAAAGATCCAAATTCAGTATTGAATTATTTTAGAAAAATGACCAAACTTCGCAAATCGAATCCTGTTTTAGTTTATGGAAAATACACTCTTTTAGACAAAGAGAATCCAAATGTGTATGCTTACACCAGAGAATTAGATGGTAAAAAAGTGTTGGTGTTATTAAATTTTTCTGCAAAAAATGCAGTAGCAAATACCGGAATTAATTTAAAAAACGCAAAAGTGTTGATTAATAATTATGCAACGGTATCAAAAAAAGCAACACTAAGACCTTATGAGGCTCTTGTTTTAGAGTTGAAATAAGCGACTAATAATTTTACTAATAATTTACTATATTGTCTGAGTTTTACATTTAAAAAAAGGACGATATAGTAAATTATTATTTTTTTGAAGGAGATATTTTGCCTTTTTGCTTTTATAGTATTGAATTATCTTCACTCAACTTTTATATTCAATTGGAT
The DNA here is from genome assembly GCA_046050185.1 of Bacteroidota bacterium. Classification (GTDB taxonomy): domain Bacteria; phylum Bacteroidota; class Bacteroidia; order Flavobacteriales; family Flavobacteriaceae; genus Flavobacterium. The sequence goes on along the minus strand of JBJOQF010000076.1, from coordinate 2,760 downwards.
GTGTAATCAAGGTTAGCAAGACTAATAACTAACTTTTATCTTAGTACCGCGTTAGTTTCAAAGCATCATTCAATCGTAACGATACATTGTCCCAATTGATTATGTTGAACAACGCCTCTACAAAATCAGTTCGTTTATTTTTGTATTTTAAATAATAGGCGTGTTCCCAAACATCAATAACTAATAAGGGAATAGCTCCCCATTGCGTTAGTTTTCTTACCCGTTGCAGGAATACCAAAAAAAATCACCCGTATTTTGTCAACTATTTCCTTGAGCAAAAAATTCTTTGACAATTAGGGGAAGTCGGTTAAAAAACGGAGCATTAAGGCCCTATGAATCGGTTATTTATGAATTAAATAATTAGTTTTGTAATTAATCTGTTAAATTAACCTTACTAAATGAAAAAACAAATCATAATCACACTGACTCTGGTGTTTTTGTTCTCTTGTCAAAAAGAATCCTATATACCACAAGATTATAGTGGTTGGACGGCTTACGCAGGCTCAAAAGACGGGATTCGATATTCATCAAATGAACAAATAAACGCTGATAATGTGAATCAGTTAGCAGTAGCTTGGACGTATAGTTCCGGAGACAGCGACCCTGATAATCATACCCAAAATCAGTGTAATCCAATTATGATTGATGGAATTTTGTATGGTACTACACCGCAATTAAAGTTGTTTGCCTTGAATGCCGCTACCGGAAAACAAAAATGGATTTTTGATCCTGCTTCAGAAGATCCAGAATCAAAAAATGATCCTTTTGCTTTTTTCAAAGTAAATCGAGGAGTAGTTTATTGGCAAGATGAAGACGGTAATGACAAACGAATTATCTATAGTGTGGGATCAAAAACGTATGCTATTAATGTGCTGGATGGTAAACCAATTAGAAATTTTGGAAAAAAAGGATATATTGATTTGACCGAGAATTTAGACAGAGAACCAGACACGTTTAACCCTTTTATTTCGAATACAACTCCTGGTGTAATCTATAAAAACCTCATCATCATGGGAATGCGCGTAGGCGAATCCGCTGATGCTGCGCCAGGACCAATCCGTGCTTATGATGTACGAACAGGGGAAAGAAAATGGATTTTTCATACCATTCCGCATCCTGGTGAAAAAGGATATGAAACCTGGCCGGATAAAAATGCCTATAAAAAACTAGGCGGTGCAAACAATTGGGCCGGAATGGCATTAGACGAAAAAAGAGGAATTGTTTTTGTTCCAACAGGATCTATTGGCGGGGATTTTTATGGAGGAATTCGCAAAGGACAAAATTTATATGGAAATTCTTTGATTGCATTAGACGCAGCAACAGGAGAATATATTTGGCATTATCAAGTGGTACACCATGATTTATGGGATCGTGATTTGCCTGCTAATCCAAATTTAGTTACTATTAAACACAACGGAAAAACTATTGATGCGGTTGCACAAATTACCAAGCACGGATACGTTTTCTTATTTGATAGAACTAATGGAAAACCTATTTTTCCAATTAATGAAAAATCATTTCCAGCATCTGATTTACCGGGAGAAGAGGCTTGGCCTACACAACCAATTCCTACTTTACCAGAACCTTTTGCCCGTCAGAAATTTGGTCCGGAAGATGTTACAGACAGGACTCCGGAGGCGCACAAAGAAATGATGGAACAATATAAAAAAGTAAAACATCAGGCAATGTTTACACCACCCAGCAAAGAGGGTTCTTGGATATTTCCGGGTTTTGATGGTGGCGGTGAATGGGGAGGAGCGGCAGTTGACCCCGTTTCTGGAATTATGTATGTAAACAGCAGTGAAATGCCTTGGGCCTTGACGATGGTCGATGTGGAAAAAGGAGATGAAAGTTCTTTAAAAGGAGCTGGACAAAGCATTTATGGAAAATATTGTATTGCCTGTCACGGGCCTGATTTGAAAGGAAACGGAACTTCTTTTCCTTCTTTAATTAACATAGGTAAAAAATACAATGCTGACCAAGCTTGGAAAATTATTGGCAACGGAAAAAATATGATGCCTGCTTTTAAGCAAATTTCTGAAAGCGAGAAAAAAGCATTATTAGCCTATATATTGAACGAACCGGATAAAGAACCAGTTTCAGGAAAAACAAATTCAAAACAAAAAAATAATATTCTTGACGAAGTACCTTTTACGATGACAGGATATAATCGTTTCATCGATAAAGATGGTTATCCAGGAATTAAACCGCCTTGGGGAACATTAAATGCTATCGATTTGAACACCGGAAAGTTACTATGGAAGGTGCCGTTGGGAGAATATCCTGAATTGACTAAAAAAGGAATTCCTATTACTGGTACCGAAGGGTACGGAGGTCCATTAGTAACCAAAGGTGGACTTGTATTTATTGCAGCTTCAAAAGATGCAAAAATGCATGCTTTTGATAAAAAAACAGGCAAGTTGTTATGGCAGGCACAATTGCCAGTTCCGGGTTATGCAACTCCTGCAACGTATACTATTGATGGCAAACAATACGTTGTCATTGCTTGTGGAGGTGGGAAAATTGGAAGTAAATCAGGAGATCAATACATTGCATTTGCTTTACCTGATAAAAAGTAATTTGGTTATACTTGAAAATTGTAGTGTTATAAAAATTAAGAAAGGTGTTATTTGGCACCTTTCTTTTATAAAATCTAAATTTTAAGGAAGGCCTTTTTTGATGAAATTGCTAAAAAGAAAAGTAAAACATTTTTTTAAATCCTATTTCAAGAATGTTAATTTTTACTTTGGATGTATTAAG